>ONIY01000002.1 GCA_900318065.1 uncultured Prevotellaceae bacterium | reverse complement strand
TTGTCAACCACATCACCACAGTGGGCGACGATGGCACTCTCATCTCCATCCTTCCTTTCGACCGCGAGCTGGGCAACACAGTTTATGTGCCACAACCGCTGTGCGTCGCCGCCACAAGCGACATCCACATCATTGAGAAGGCATTCCACGAGAGTGCCTCACGCCAGCAACTCAAGCAGCGACTCAAGCAGCTGAATCTCCCTCAGCCACAAGCCGGCACCCCAGCCACAGTACTGCGCCTCGACTTCGCAAGGCACCGCCTTGCGATACCGAACTACTGATAACTGAATACTGACTACTGATAACTGACTACTGTTAACTGATAACTAACAAATGGAACAGATTGAAAGAATCAAGACAATGGAAGAGCACCTCAACAAGGCTGAGGCTGCAGTAAAGGCGTTGAGCGATGCCCTCGACCTCTACACCGAGGCGATGGAGTCGATTGAAACTATTGATGATTATCTCGTGAGCGACGAGTGGCAACAAGACTTCGACGACAGCGAGGCAGGGCGACTGCCCAAGGACCTCAAGTGCGGAGTGCTGAGCGAAGACGGCATCTGGAACGTGGTAGACACCAGCCGTGAACTCAACTGCCAGATGCTCGAAATCGTGAGCACCATGTTACGCAACAGTTAGTGCCACAATTGCACAGGATTATTTCGCCTTCAGTTCAAACTTGATGTGCTGGCTGCGGTGCAGGATGTAGATGGCTATGGCTTCGATGACATAGGCAATAAGGTAGCTGTACCAGATGGCGCCGGGTGCCACTTTCGACATAATCCACAGCACGGGAATCACCGTGAGCGACAGGGCAAAGGAGATGAACAGCGCCATGCGGTGGTGGCTATAGAGCTTGTAGATTATCATCAGAACATAGATGTAGCAGAAGGGGATGAAACTCAAGGCAAACACCCGCAGCGCAGGAACGCTCTCGCTCAGCATCTCGGGCTCGTTGCAGCCAAAGACCTCGGCAATGCCTTGAGGCCATATCCACACAAGCGCGCAGGTCACCACCACTGCCACAGTGATGAAGCGCAGGCCCTTGTCGACAACGGTTTTTACGCCACCAGCGTCGCCCTTGCCCACGTGGATGGCACCCAGCGACTGCAGCGTTTGGCAAGTGCCCGAGATGAAGAGGTTGTAGACCTGCAGCAGGTTCATGCATAGCGCGAAGACAAACATACCCACACGGCCAGTGGTGGAGAGCACGATTTTGTTGGCGCTAAACAGCAGCAGTGTCAAGCAGATAGATGCCAGAGCCAGCGGTGCCCCCTGCGAGATGATGCGATGCCACGAGGCCATTAGTCCGCCACCGCCAAACTGTAGCCTGAGCCGCCTGTTCTCGGGTTTGAGCCAGTGAGTGAGCAAGATAGCGATGCCCACCAGGTGTCCCACAACGGTTGCTGCGCTCGAGCCGGTGATTCCCCAGTCGAAATACTTGATAAACACAATGTCGAGCAGAAGGTTCACCACATTGTCGATAATCACTGCCAGCGACACCAGTTTGGGACTGCCGTTCACGCCCACCATCGTCGAGAGTCCCCACATCATGATGAACGCCGGGTTGCCAATGAGCAGCACCTGCATGTAGTCTTGTGCCAGCGGCAAGAGGTGCTCGTTGTCGCACAGCATCCGCGCCGTGGCAGTGGGCAGCAGCAGTCCGCCCACGATGGCGAGCAACACTCCCAGTCCAGTGCTCAAGGTGAGAGCACGCGTGAAGTGTTGCCGTGCTTCGCCTGTGTTGTTCTTGCCCAGGGCATAGGCCACAAGCATTCCTGCACCGGCGTTGATGAGCAGGTGTAGAGTGAAGATAAACTGGTTGATGGGTTTCGACAGCGCAATAGCGCTCACGCCGTCCTCGCTGATGAGGTTTCCCACGATGATACCGTCCACCACATTTCCCAGGCACCCCGAGAGCGCCACCAGAATATAGGCCCACAGGTAGCCATAGAATTGCTTGTGTATGCTTTTCTCGCTCATTTATTCTTAAATGCTTTGTGCAAAGTAACTAATTTATCGCGAGATTAGCAAAAAAATGAAAAAACAACCTTAGAAACCTTAGAAAAAACACACATTATATAACAATTCCTTACACAGAAAATACTATAATCATAAAAAAGTGATTAACTTTGCGGTGCTGAAATGAAACCAGAATAACCTAACACAATATCAAACTAACAACATTATGAAGAAATCATTACTTATTCTTTTAGCGATGTTCGCCTGCAGCGTGGCAGCCAATGCCCAGGTCTATGGCGACGTGAATGGCGACGGACAGGTAACCGCAGTAGATGTTACCGCTGTCTACAACTACCTTCTCAATGGCGATGAGACTTATCTCGCTACAGCCGATGTTAACAGCGATGGCTCTATCACCAGCGTTGACATTACCATTATCTACAACATCATCCTGGGAGGGGGTGAGCCAGTGAACCCACCTGCACCAGTAACCGAGTACACCGTTAATGGAGTGACATTCAAAATGGTGGAAGTGGAAGGTGGCACTTTCATGATGGGAGTTGACCAGCAAGTGGGATACGCTTATCCAGCCCACGAGGTAACGCTTAGCACCTATAGCATTGGTCAAACCGAGGTCACTCAGGAGTTGTGGGTGGCTGTGATGGGGTCAAATCCAAGCTATTTTAATGAATATGGAAATGCCGATTTGCACTCTAATCATGCTTCATGGGACGCAGGCATCAATCTGCAGCGCCCTGTTGACTATGTGAATTATGGCGACTGCCTGGAATTTTGTGCAAAACTCAATGAGATGACAGGCTTGAACTTCCGCATCCCTACCGAGGCCGAATGGGAGTTTGCCGCACGCGGTGGAAACCTGACTCATGGTTATGAGTATGCTGGCAGTGAGAACGTCAATGATGTGGCTTGGTGGAAAGAGACTCTTCCTTCATCCACACTGTGGACTGATGGTTGGGGCACTCAGACCGTGGCAACTAAGGCACCAAACGAACTTGGAATCTATGATATGAGTGGCAACGTTGAGGAATGGTGCTATGACTGGTTTGCCGCCTATAGTTCTACCGCAGAGCCACTCACCAACCCCACAGGACCAGAGACAGGAACTCAACGCGCTAAGCGTGGTGGCACTTGTACCAACAAATACGACTATAGTATGAAAGTGTATTACCGCCAGCCGCAGAACCCAGACGCTCGCGGCAACACACGTGGTTTCCGTCTCGCCTTGGATGTTGAGTAGAGTTTTTCGCCGGTAGCATGAGTGCTTTTTTTGAATATTTCAGTGGCAGGCTTGGGCGTGGCAATGAGCAGATTCATTCCTGCCATGAGATGATGGCTTTCATACAGGAGGTGGGATTCCTGCCATTGCTCGACAGTGGCATCTATGGCTACAGCGCCGAGGGCGTGCTTGCCGAGGAGTGCCGCTTTGTGCAGTTTGACGACGGCACCTGGGAGTGGCCCTTATGGCAGTGGAAGAGCGCCATCGTCACCGAGAGCGACTGCGTTTATGGCAAGTTCTTCGCCGGCAAGGCAGGCTTCATCAGCCGCGACTGGTGGCCCCACTTCTGCAACTGGCGCCGCAGCCAGCACCCCTTGCCCGAAGAGGGCTCTATAGAGGATGCTATCCTGTCTATGTTACGCAGCAACGGCAGCATGATAGCGCGCGAGCTGCGCGCCGCCTGTGGCTTCACTGGCCCCAAGATGCGTTCGCGCTTCGACAGCTACATTACCCGCTTGCAGATGGCGTGCCGCATCGTCACTGAGGACTTCGTCTATCCGCGCGACAAGCACGGCCGCGAGTACGGCTTCGGCTGGTCGCTGCTCACCACCCCCGAGCACATCTTCGGTCACGAAGCAAGCGAGTGCGACAGCACACCCCAGGAGTCACACCAGCTCATGCTCAACCACCTCACCCAGCTCCTCCCCACCGCCACCGAGAAGCAACTGCTCAAACTGTTGAAATAATAAGCACCTGCAACAAAAAAATGCTCACCATCACACTTTGGCGAGCATTTTTTTGTAAAACAGGCATTTTATCTAGTGATGGAATTGATCCACTGGAAGAGTTCGTCGAGGGCGTAGTCGCCGCTGTGGGGGCGGTTCCAGGCGAGGAGGAAGTTCACGTCCTTGCCAGCGCTTTGGAGCTTTAAGGCAAAATTCACCGGCACAGGGAATGATGTGTCGCGGTCGCGTGCTCCGTGGCGAATATACCAGTGTGGAGCCACCGTGGCTTGAGCATCATCAATATAATTCATGGGATTTAGCAGTCTTACGTTTTTTCTTATATCATCGGTGAGCGTGACGCCGTTTTTCAGCCGTCCAACGACCACAGGCATTTACATCCATGAAGGCCGCAAGGTCATTGTTCGCTAAGTGAAGAGTTCCTTTTAAAGTATTTTGAAAAGCCGCCTCTTAATAAAGATAAATCCTTAACAAAGCATAAAAGTTGGTTTTGTAACTATCTGTTTCTCTAAATACTAACATGAAAGTGC
Source organism: uncultured Prevotellaceae bacterium (assembly GCA_900318065.1). Lineage (GTDB taxonomy): Bacteria > Bacteroidota > Bacteroidia > Bacteroidales > Muribaculaceae > Sodaliphilus. The sequence goes on along the minus strand of ONIY01000002.1, from coordinate 84,009 downwards.
GTTACGCGGGTTTTGTAACGTTCTTGGTGGATTGTTGCATTGTTTGTAACTTTGCAACCGAAACAAACGAAAAGTTAGTAACAATAAAAACGGTAAGATTATTATGTTTCGAGACATTATTGTAGATCCGCATTACCCCGACTGCCCTATCCGCAACATCCTGGCGCGCATCAGCGACCGATGGTCGATGCTAGTGATGTATACCCTGAGCGGAAAGCAGGAGGCGATGCGCTACTCCGAGATTCAGGCTGCCATCCCCGACATCTCACAGAAGATGCTCACGGTAACCTTGAAGAACCTCGAGGCCGATGGACTGGTGCGCCGCGAGGCATTCGCCGAGATTCCACCACGCGTGGAGTACAGCATCACCGAGCGTGGCAAGTCGCTCATGCCTCACATCAACAGCCTGATTGACTGGGCATTGAGCAATCTTGCTGCCATCATGAACGATCGCAAGAAATATAACACAAAATAATCACTTTAAAATTTTATCACAATGAAACAGATTGAAACTATCGCACAAGGAGCAAACTTTGCCGCTGCCAGCTTTGGCAAAATCAACGAGATTATTGAACATGAGTTGCCAATGGGTCCCGACATCACTATCCAGGGCAAGGTGTTTGGAGGACAGGCCGTGGGCGCTGCCGCTGCCGAGTTCTCGTTCCAGACTCTCGTTCCTGGCCAGGACAGCGGTTTCCTGCACACCCACAAGACTCACGAGGAGCTCTACTTCATCCTGCGCGGCGAGGGCCAGTACCAGGTTGACGGCGAGATCTTCCCTGTGACCGAAGGCAGCGTGGTGCGTGTGTCGCCCAATGGCAAGCGCGCCCTCAAGAACACCGGCACCGAGAACTTGACCATGCTCTGCGTGCAGTACAACGGCACCCCCTTCACCCAAGACGACAGCCCAATGGTAGACGGCAACATCCTCCAAGAGCCATTAAAGTGGTAATCTCAATAGCACGATAAATAGAGCAAGAGTTTAGGCAGGGGTGGAGTGCGAAGCACGAAACCCCTGTTTACTATACCACCCCACACAAAAAGCAACCCCATCGGGGCGACAGGATAAATTATCAACTTATCATCTGTCGCCCCGATGGGGGTCATATCAATTACACAGGTCACATGATTGGGAAGAGGCCGTAGAGCAATCCGTCGATTCGCTCTGTTACCTTGGCGAAGTCTTCGGGTCGGTCGCCAAACTTGCAGTTGTCGCCGTCGATGATGATGAGCTTGCCCTCGTAGCCTTCTATCCATTTCTCGTAGAGTCGTTCCAGACCCTGGAGGTAGTCGAGGCGAATGGTCTGCTCGTACTCGCGTCCACGTTTCTGGATTTGTCCCACAAGCGTTGAGATGCTTGAGCGGATGTAGATCATCAAGTCGGGTTTCTCCACGAGCGACATCATGAGCTGGAACAGGTCTTGATAGGTCTCGAAGTCTCGGTCACTCATCTTGCCCTGATTGTGGAGGTTAGGGGCAAAGATGCAAGCATCCTCAAAGATTGTGCGGTCCTGAATGATGACGCTGTCGCTCTTGGAGATCTCCACCACATCCTTGAATCGCTTGTTGAGGAAGTAGATCTGCAGATTGAACGACCAGCGCTCCATGTCGTCGTAGAAGTCGGCAAGATAGGGGTTATTGGTCACCGACTCAAAGCGTGGCTCCCACCCGTAATGCTCGGCGAGCATGCGTGTCAACGTGGTCTTGCCACAACCTATGTTTCCTGATATTGCTATGTGCATAACGATATTAAGTGTTAAGTGTTAAGTTTTAAGTTTTAAGTTATCAGTTATCAGTTTTCAGTTCTCAGTCATCAGTTCTCAGTTTTTTAGTAAAATAGTTGAGTAGTAGAGAACTCTTCCCTCTCACCTCTCACCTCTCACCTCTCACCTCTCACCTGTTTATTGGGAACAAGCCGTAGAGCAGCGAGTCGATGCGGTTAGTGATTCCCACGAAGTCTTCGGGCCGGTTCTCGAAGTCGAGGTTGTCCTTTTCGACAATCATCACGCGTCCCTTGTAGTGGTTGTTGATGAAGTCCTCGTAGCGGCGGTTTAGGTTGTCGAGATATTCAATCTGCATGGTCTGCTCATAGTCGCGGCCACGCTTCTGGATGTTGGATACCAGGTGCTCTACCGAGGAGCGCAGGTAAATCATCAGGTCGGGCAGTTTCACCACAGTGAGCATCTGCTCAAAGAGTTCCATATAGGTCTCGAAGTCTCGTTCCGAGATGTTGCCCATGGCGCGGTTGTTGGCCACAAAGACATAAACACGTCTTGAGCATGCGATATTGCGAGCAGGTCGCGAAATCGCTCCTTGAGGAAATAAACCTCAAGGTTGAACGACCATCGCTGGATGTCGTGGTAATAGTCTTCGAGATAGGGGTTGTGGGCGACACTCTCATAGCGTGGTGTCCACCCATAATGCTGCGCCAGCAACCGCGTGAGCGTCGACTTTCCTGAACCTATATTTCCGGCTATGACAATGTGCATGTGAGCAGGAGAAAAAGAGTTTTGTTTTCTCGACGGCAAAAATACAAATTTCTTAGGAACCTTCCTAACGAAAACATATTTTTTTATTAACCATTTTTCTTGCCAGGCGAAAAAAAAAGAGCGCTGGACAGCTTTGCCCTCGCGCTCTGTGTATGTGTGTTGCTTCAGGAGCGATTAATCCTTCTTTGCATAGAAATCCATCTTGGTGCCACTTGCGTCGGTAAGAACGAGCCTGTTGTTATCGAGCGAAACAACCTTCATCTCACCCAGAGCAGGAAGAGACTTTAACGACTCATTTATAACCTCTTCTTTGTTTTTCTCAAGCTCTGGTTTTATCATCTGCTTCATCAAAGCCTTAGTTTGAGCATCCACGCCCTCAATATCTACATCGAAATCAACTTTGGCTTTTTCTTTAATTAAGGTAACATTAAGATTATCCTCTTTGAGGGTGTAAGTGCCAGGAATATCAATTTCCACCTCAATAATTAGCTTCGCACCACTTTCTTTCATTTCCTCGACAGCAACGAGTTCTATTTCACACGAACCGTTGTCTTTAAAAGTCATCTCAAGTGCAATTTGATTACCATCCTCATCAGGAATCATGGTGCACCATTCTTTGCCAGTTAAGCTCTGTGCATTAATCGCAAATGCCGATGCAATCATCAGCATCAACGTAAAGAGTGTTTTTTTCATAAAACCTAAAAAATAAATTGTTAATATAGAATAATCCTCAAGATATTAGATGAATCCGTGCTCTTAAGGTTTAATTTGGCAATTCTCATTTTGTCTGAGTCATGCGGGTGCGCTTGTAGCCATGCTTCAGTCGGTACTTGCGCACGTCGGCAAAGAGGTCGGTGGCGTAGACGAAGTTGTTCAAGTCGTCGTTGTCGACGTTGTAAATCTCGTCTTTGTTGCCCACCCATCCCACGTGGCCCTTGAAGATAAAGACGATGTTCTCGCCTATTCCCATCACCGAGTTCATGTCGTGGGTGTTGATGATGGTGGTGATGCCAAACTCGTGGGTGATGTCATAGAGCAGTTCATCAATCACGATCGAGGTCTTGGGGTCGAGGCCCGAGTTGGGCTCATCACAGAAGAGGTACTTTGGGTTCAGGGCAATGGCTCGTGCAATGGCGCAACGCTTCTGCATGCCACCACTCAGCTCGCTGGGATACTTGTTCTCGCTGCCGGTGAGGTTCACACGGTCGATACAGAACTGTGCGCGCTCTCGCTGCTCGGCAGCGCTCATCTTGGAGAACATCTTCAAGGGGAACATCACGTTGCCCATCACCGTCTCGCTGTCGAAGAGTGCCGAGCCCTGGAACAGCATTCCTATCTCCTTGCGCAGCTCTTTCATTTCCTTGTCCTCGAGCTTGGTGATGTCGCGACCGTCGTAGAGAATCTCCCCCTTGTCGGGCTTAAACAACCCCACAAGGTTCTTCACCAGCACGGTCTTTCCCGACCCACTCTGGCCTATAATCAAGTTCACCTTGCCATCATAGAACTTGGCATTGATGCCAAAGAGCACCTGGCGCTTACCGCCCTCCTCGTCGAACGACTTCTCAACGTTTTTTACTTCTATCATTTTATCGACTTAAATCTTGTTGAATATCTTGATACAAAGCCACTGGACCCAAATGCCACATTTTTGTATCTTCTTTTTCTAGCATGCTATACGTTGGCGACTGATATATTTCTTTTATCGCATCAACAATGCTTATGCCCTTGTCTTCGGTTATCATGCTTGCTATCCATGCCACCTTTGAAGGCAACAGCAAGTATAGATTTTCTTGATTGACATTTAAATTCATAATCTTATCTCCTTGGCCTCAATAAACGATAGAGTTGTTAATGACCTATCGGTGTGAAACAAATACTGATCAACCAACTTATAAGTTTTGAGCTCAGAAATCAATTCTTGCTTATTCAAGAAACCTCCCTCAAAGAGAGCAAACGCAGCATAAACCCTATCGTTTGCTACAGGTCCATAAACTATATCATAGTCATGGGTAAAATCTTTAATAGTACGGTTTTGCATCACAAAATCAACCCACGCCTCGGTTGGAGAGTCAAATATCAGCACATTTAGTGTTGACGCTAATTCTTTATCAAACTCATATACATTAACAAAACCACACTCTTTTTCTTCACTGTTCAGTCGACGCTTAACCCAATCCTCGGCTTGTTTTCTTGATGTAGTTGTGTAAAAACCTTTTCCATAATCAAGAGTTCTTCTTGACTCAAGGATTAGTGGTGCATCAACGATGACCAAACTTCCATGATATAATTTCATGTTCCAGACTCCTCCTTTCTTCTTGATTTAATGAAATCATTTAAATCTTCCAGGATCCATTGTCGGCTCTGGGTGTGCATTGTTTCATAATTCATTGACAAATATTCCAAGACACCATACTCATCAAAGCAACGCATTGCCTGAGTGCCTGTCATGGCATGTTCATTCTTATACTGCTCAATGCAGAAAGAAATGAAATAAGCAATATCTTGTGTCTTTTTGTCCATAAATAAATGAAATAAATTTACATCATGAGCAGTTTTGTCAAGAGCACGTCAACCAGGAGAATCATGATGTTGCTCATCACCACGGCGTCGGTACTTGCCTTGCCCACCTCGATGGAGCCGCCCTTGACGGTGTAGCCGTAGTAGGACGAGATGCTCGCGATGATGAAGGCGAAGAACAGAGATTTTATCAAAGCAAACCACACATACCACTCAATGAAGAGCGTCTGGATGCCGTATATGTAGGTGTCGGTGTCGATGATTCCCGTTATCACGCAAATCAAGAAGCCACCAAAGAGGCTCGTCACCATACAGATGATTACCAGGAACGGCATGATGGTCACCAAGCCTGTTATCTTGGGCATTATCAGGTAGTTGGCGCTGTTGATTCCCATGATGTCGAGAGCGTCGATTTGCTCAGTCACGCGCATTGTGCCAATCTCGCTGGCAATGTTACTGCCTATCTTTCCCGAGAGAATCAAGCACAGGATCGACGACGAGAACTCCAGCAGGATAATCTCACGCGTGGTGAGTCCCACGGTGTATCGTGGCAGCAGCGGGTTGCTGATGTTGAGCTTGATGAGCAGCGTACACAGCGCGCCGATGAACAGCGACACAATCAAAATCAAGGGAATAGAGTCGATGCCCAGTTTATAAATCTCGGCCATATAGCGCTTGAAAAACTCCCGCCACTTGTCGGGGACGCCAATGCTACGCCACATCAGCGCGCAATAAGAACCTAATTTCTCTAACGAATTAAAGAGTACCATATATTATCTTATAAACCTCTATACTTTGTTATTAAAGTGCAAAGGTAACAAAATGTTTTTAGTTTTTTTGGTATTTGGCAAGTTTTTTAATGAGTCATGGTGCCAGCAGTTGTTGCAGGCGCTCGGGGGCATTGGTGGTGATGAAGTCGACGCCGTAGTTGATGCACCACTGCATGTCGCGGTCGCTGTTGACGGTCCACACGTTCACCTTCATGCCCAGCGAGTGCGCCTCGTCAATCCACTGCGGGTGCTCGCGCATGACACCTATGTTGTAGTCGATGCCCGCCATTCCCAGTGGCGCCAGCTTCGATGGAGAGAGTTCGCCGTTAAGATAATAGACCGGCGTGCCTTGTGGCGCAAGTTCCTTGAGCCAAATCATTCCCTGATAGGAGAAGGTGATATACTCTACCCTATCCTCCAGTTTCAGTTTCTTGACAAGAGCCACAATCTTCCTCGCCGCCTCCTGCTCCTGGGCCTTGCTGTTGTGAGGCTTCATCTCCACGATGAGCTTGGTGGTGAGCTTCTTGCCACACTTGAGCATCTGCTCCAGAGTGGGCAGTTTCTCGCCATTCTTGAGGCGCATGTTCTTGAGTTGCTTCCACTTGGCAGTCTCGATTAACACACCGCCGTAGGCCTCGTCGTGGTTGACCACCAGCACACCGTCGGCAGTCATCCACACGTCAAACTCCGAGCCCCACGCCCCTATCGAGTCGGCCTTGACAAGCGAGCTAATGGAGTTCTGTGCCGAGCCCTCGGCATCCCAATATCCACGGTGACAAATCACCTCTTGAGCGTTTGCCACAAGCGAGCCTAAAACGGCTATAATAAATAAGAATTTTCTCATGATGATATTTTTTTGTTTATTGTTTATCGGGGATGGGAGATCGGGGATCGGGGATGGAAAATCGAGCGGTCGAGCAGTCAAGCAGTCGAGCAGTCTCACCTCTCACCTCTCACCTCTTCCCTCTCACCTCTTCCCTCTCACCTCTTTTTCTCATGAAAGCCCATATCACCAGTGCCGTTGCGATGGCGCTGGCGATTGCCAGAAATGGCTTTTCGCCCTGCTGTGGCACGCCCAGGGTCTCGAGGAAATTGCCAGAGATGTATTTATTGTGAGCCAGGAAGGTGCACACCACCACAGCACTGTTGTTGAGCGCGTGGGCTATGATGGGAGTCCACACCTCGCCGCTCCACAGCATCACATATCCAAACCACGCCCCCAGCAGCATGCGCGGCACGAAGCCGTAGAACTGCAAGTGGATGGCGCTGAACACTATTGCGGCAGTCCATACTGCCACATGGCGGTTGACGCCTCCATGCCTCATAGAGCCCAGCATACCAGCCCTGAAAAACGCTTCCTCGCCCATGCCGGTGAGCACACCCACCAGCAGCACCGTCATCAGCATCATCGCCCACGACTCGGTATTGAGCAGCTGCTCGGTGACGGCCTGAGCGCCGTCTTCCATCGCGCGCATCGTTTTCTCCAGCCCGTTAAGAGCATGTGGCAGGTGCAGGTTCTGGTTCCAGTCCACTATATAGTTCATGGCAGGCAGCGCCACGATGTAGACAAGCACAACCAGCGCTATCGACCGTAGCGTGGGCCCATGCTCCGTCCATAGCGACGACTCCATTTTGCGGTGCTCCACACTCTTGTTGATCAATGCCAACAGCACCACCGGCAAGATAAACACCACGATGTTTTGCAGCACCACTGCGGTAAGTTGCGGGCCGAGCCCCACACTGGTGACGTTTGGCCCAAAGCACACAAAAATTATCACCGACACCACAAAGAGCGCCACCATTGCCCCGCAACACAGCAGGACAAGATTCATAAACCATGACGGGCGTTTACTATTTTGCTCCATAAAACAATTATTTTGTGCAAAAATACAAAAAAAGTTCAAAATTTGATGCAGTAAAATGATGGTTTGTGTGTTTATAGTGTGTAATTTTGCAACAACTATCAAAAAACTCAAGGCTATGAAGAAGATAACTTTTATTCTATCAATGACAATGGCGGCCATCATCGCCATGCCACAAGTGGCTCAGGCACAGAGCTATGACGACGACATCTATGTGATTGAGAAAACTGGCGACATCCCTGCCAACGAGACCAAGAAAGAGCGCAAAGAACGCATCAAGAAAGACCACCAGATTGTGGACTCAATCTTCAACCTCAAGGCTGTGAAGGCTTTGCAAGACGGTTATTTTGTGCTGCAAGCCACCGAGGTGAGAGGCTCACGCGGAGCCTACTCACTGGGTCTTAACGACAACACCAACTTCCTGCTCGCTCAGGGCGACAAGGGAATCTTCCAGGTTGCCTTCGACACCCCTAATCCTGGCGCCAACGGCTTAGGTGGTGTGACATTGCACGGCCGCATCAACAAGAAAAACATCACACAAGACAAGAAGGGCAACGTAGTGGCCTCATTCGACATGGTGGGCAGGAACATGCACGCCAGCGTGACCATCACCGTGTACAGCGACAGCGACCAGGCTATCGCCGACGTCTTCCCCACAATGGGTAACGGCCGCTTCACGCTGCGTGGACGCCTCGTCCCCTACACCAACGACAAAATCACTATCACGCCTTAATGGACTTGAGAAGAAACATAACACGATATATATAACACAAAAAAATCCGCCATTCACATGGGGGATTTTTTTGTGTCAAACAAATTCAAATGAAGTCAAACAAAAAAAACGAGATGAAATTATCAGTTTGTCACATGGTTTAGATTTAAGTTGTATTCTATTGTCATTCAATTAAAAAGCGATGCCTGGAAATACTGGCTGGGGGTGGCGGCGTGATAGGCGGGTCTTGCCACCTGCTGGCGCGATGCCAGAGCCATGTTCATGCTCCAGCCCTGGGTCTTGTTACGGATGCTGAGGCGCGCAAGCCCCATAAAACGTCCTGCCATTGAGCAAACAAACCTCACAATGTCGTCGACTGTCGAGAAGTTGCTCTTGCAAACGCTCGCCAAAACCTTGCCTCCCACTTCGAGGGTGGCAAAAACCTGATCGCTACTTGTCAATGTTGTTGCAATTGTGTTCATAGTAATGTCCTCCGCAATGTTTTGTTATTACTTTTTTCGTTAACCCCTAAACAGGTCATTAGCGACTACTTCTGGGGGGCTTCATCAACCACCTGCGATTGATTTACACTGCAAAGGTATGGTGCTATTGTGCCAAAATCTTTCCCACCAAATTGAAATAAAGTTAAACAAACATTTTTGATAAAATTAGTCTCTAAATTTGGTAGTGTTGGCCAATCATTGTACTTTTGCACTTCGATTCCTTGTGACATCGTTATGAAGAATAGTTTTAGGATATGGGCCTTGATGGTGATGATGGCATTGATGAGTGCCACCAGCATTGCTGCGACACAGCATGAGACTGTGCCTTATCCTGACATACCACAGGGCGAGTTAACGTCCAACAGCGAGTCCACCCCATTCACACATGATGGATGCCAGATGCTGAGCGCACCGGCTCAAATTCCAGCCGTGACACCGTCGCAAAATTCGCGACTGCTAACGCCATTAAAGTATCGCACAACATTGATGCGCACAAACATGCTGCGTCGCTCAGTGAACCGCCTGCTGGACAACATTTATGCGCCACTCTCATCCACTGGACAATTCACTGTTGAGCGCCTCACTACTCCCCTGCGAGAACCGAGAGCTGTCAATTACTATGTAATCACACTTTGCCGACTTTTGTGTTAGACAACAGCGTGTATTGATCTATCATTCAGCGTTTAAGCCGTGTCGCTCACACGGCCATTTTGTCGCGTGTGAGTTTCTCACGCGACACCTCACATTGTTTAATACAAAAGAATATTTATCATGGCAAATTTCAGAAAATTACAAATGGGCCATGTGGCTGGATGCATGGGAATGTATCCAGTGTCGGCTGCTGGCGACATGGCAGTTGACGGCATCTTCTGGCAATTGCTGGCCGTAGCTCGTGGCAGCATTCATCACGCCAGAGCAAGCCAGGACAACCAAGAGAAGTAGAAGTTTAGTTTTCATATTATTTCTTTTTTAGGTTCCTATAAGTCTTTATAGGACACAAAGATACACATTCCCAAAAACAATCAAACTTTTCCAACTTTTTTCAATCTGGCAAAAGAAAAAAATGTCCTCACAAGGGCGGTAACCTTGCGAGGATATTTTGATGACATTCTGGGAGTTTTACATTGCCCAGAAGAGCAGGCCGGCTGCGATGATCACGCCGGTGACGAGGAGGTCGATGAGGCAGTATCCCATGATGTCCTTAGCGTCGAGGCGCGCTATTGCTAGTGCCGGGAGCGCCCAGAAGGGCTGAATGAGATTGGTCCAAGCGTCACCCCATGCAATCGCCATTCCTGTCAAGCCAGGGTCGACGGCGAGGTTGGCGCCTGCGGTAAACATCACTGGTGCCTGCACAGCCCAGTGTCCTCCGCCACTAGGCACAAAGAGGTTGAGCACAGCAGCACACAGGAAGGTGAGCAACGGATAGGTGACCGGATTGCTGATGCTGATGCACGCCTGTGCCAGCACACCTCCCAGACTGATGCCACTGAGTCCTACACCCGTCACAATTCCCATGATTCCGGCATAGAATGGGAACTGCAAGATGATTCCCGCAGCACCGCTTGTTGCTTTTCCAAAAGCACGCACATAGTCGACTGGTGTGGAATGCAGCATGAGTCCCAGCGCTAGGAATATCATGATTACCACACCCAGGTCTACACTGGCGTCTTTCACAAAGAGATGAATCACGAGATAAGCCACGAGCATCAGCGCCACGAGCCACGAGAGCACCCTGCTGCGCTCAAGGCGCTGGGCAGGAGTCTTGGTTGTGGATTGACTGCTGGCCGCGGCAGTGTCATCGTCCTTGAGGAGCGCGGGGTCGATGGTGAGGACGCCCTGCTTGGGATGCATCAGGGTGTTGGCAACGGTGATGCCTATTATCACCACCAGCACCGTCACCAGGTTGTGCCAGTCGAAGATTGTGTGTGTCAAGGGCACAGGCTCGGTGAGAGCGCCATTGGTAGCCATTGCCAGCGACTCGCCAGGAGTGGCCATGGTGAGGGGTATTGAGCCCGAGATGCTGGCATGCCACACAACGAAGCCACTGTAGGCCGAGGCGATGAGAAGGCGATAGTCAACATCGCCACGCTTGCGCGCTATTGCCTTGGCAAACACCACGCCCACTATCAGTCCAAATCCCCAGTTGATGCAGCAAGCCACTGCCGACACCACTGTCACCAGCGCTATTGCCGCTGGAGCACTCTTGGGCAGTCGCGCCATGGCATCGATGCCACGCTTGATCACCGGTGCTGCCGCCAGCGTGGAGCCACACACCAGCACCAGCGCCATTTGCATTGCAAACTCCAGCAAATTCCACACTCCGTCGCCCCAGTGCTCAACCACCTCGAGAGGTGATTGGTGACACACTGGCATCGCCACCACCGCTGCCACAAAAGTGAGCAGGATGGCAAAGATGAACGGCTCGGGCAACCACCGCTGCACCAGCCGCACGCAGAATTTAATCATTTTAGACCATTTCATTTGTTCTTATAATCTAATACGTTATTAATAAAATGCAAGTTTAGTTAGAGCGATGTCAAGAATTGTAGTTTCTATTGTCACGAGGATAATAGTTAAACTGCTGTGTGTCAACTCCCCCTCTATCTTAGAGGGGGAGTTTTTCGCTTGATATTTAGCAATTTGAGCATACACAATCACTCTAAAAGCTTGAGTCAAGAATTGTAGGCAACAAGATAGTCGCCTATCGAGAGTTTTGAGATGAGGTGCACCACTGCGTAGCTCAGCACCAGGCACAGCAGGAACGCCAGCGGCACTGCCACCGAGTAATGCAGCCCCAGTTGGGCAAAGATGGGAGCGAGGATAAAATTGTATATATGGTTGTGCACCAGATAGATGCCGAAACTGTGCTGGGCAAAGTCGTAGACCACGCGCTTCATGCGGTCGCTAAGCCTGAGGTGCTTCAAAATCACAAAATAGCAGGCACACAGCAGCACAACGCTGAGATTAGTGCGTCGCTTCACCACGGCGGCAGGCTCGCCCAGCCATAGCAGCACCACGGGCATGAGCAGTATTGCCACCAGGATGGCATAGTGCCACCACTTGTAACGCTCGATGTTGATGTATCGCCTGATGTAATAGCCCATGAGGCAAATCCACAGGTATCCAGCGAAATAGTAGAACGAACCGGTGTCGGTAAACAATGCCTTGGGAAATTCCTTGTCCACAATCCTGAGGTAAGGAATTGCCATTGCCACACAACTCACGATGAGCAGCAACCGCACCTCGGCGCGCGAGCAGCGCTCAAGCCATGTGGCTATCATGGGCGTGAGCAGGTAGATGCCAAAAATCACATAGATGAACCAGAAGGTGCCAAACTGCTGTGTGAACGGGATGAGCATGAGCTTGTGAGGCAACTGCGACCACTCCATGTCGTGACACAGGCACTCGATGAGCAGCGCCACGATGGTCCATATCACCATGGGCAACGCAATCTTGACCAAGCGGCGCTTCATGAAGGGTATCAGGGGTTTGGGCTTGTAGAACACCAGTGCGCCTGAGATCATGAAGAACAGCACCGAGGCACCTGCCACGATAAGATAGCGGATGGGCTCGAGAGCGGCAACCTGAGCGGCGCCCACCGGGTCGAAGGCATGCGAGAGCAACACGCACACGCAAGCAAACGAGCGTATCGCGTCAATCCAGTAAAGCCTGTTTGGGTCGAGTTCAGTCATTTAGTGCAACCAGCAGAGTGACAACGGCCGTTATGACATTCTTTTGCGGGCTTGATTATACTCATCAACCAAGCGTTGCATCACCGTTGCCACTGGCTCGATGTCGTGGCCCTTGAGCAGCGATGCGCCCTGCCCTATCTCGAGTTCGCCATTCTCAATGTCACCGTCAAAGATGCCCACCTTGGTCTTGCCAATGCCTATTATCTCGAGCAACTCCTCGCTGGTGGCACCGCGGTTCTCGGCCTCCTCGATGGCATTATAGAATCCACCTTTCACCAGACGGGTGGGAGAAAGTTTGCGCAGCAGCAACCGCGTGTCGCCCTCGTTAAGGTCGAGGCAGCGACGCTTGAACGCCTCGTGAGCACCACTCTCCTGAGTGAGAGCGAAGAGAGTGCCTATCTGCACACCCTCGGCACCAAGCACTTGTGTGGCAAGAATAGCGTCACCGCTTGTAATGCCTCCAGCGGCAATCAGTGGCAGCGAAGTGGCACGTCGGGCTGCGGGAACAAGGCACAGTGTGGTGGTCTCCTCCTTGCCGTTGTGGCCTCCCGCCTCAAATCCCTCGGCGACCACCGCGTCGACCCCAGCGTCCTCACACTTGCGAGCAAACGTAGACGACGCCACCACGTGGGCCACCTTGATACCGCGCTCATGCAGCCAGGCAGTCCACTTCTTGGGGCTGCCGGCACTGGTGAAGACCACGGGGACATGCTCCTGGGCTATCACTTCCATCATCTCGGCACTATTGGGTTTCATGAGTGGCACGTTCACGCCAAAGGGTTTATCGGTAGCCTGCCTGCACTTGACGATGTGCTCTCGCAGCACCTCGGGTGTCATCGACCCGGCACCTATCAGTCCCAGTCCGCCAGCGTTGCTCACAGCAGCTGCCAGTCGCCATCCACTACACCACACCATGCCACCGGCAATGATGGGATACTTGATTCCAAAAAGCTTGCTTATTCTACTTTCCATATTATTGTTATTCAGTTTTTCGGTTGACTAATCACGCATTTAGCGCAACTTTTTCTTCTCTTCATCCTTTGCTGGCCAGCGGTCGCGGTTCATGGGGATGGTGTAATAGAGCGACAGTCCAAACGCCCACTTGCCGCCGCGGGTACCAAATCCCGGAATGAACCATGGCATGCCATGGTCACTCTTCTTCTCCTTGAACATGCCGTGGAACTTAGCCTCCCATCCCAGTGCCCAGTTGCTGGCAATGCCCACCTTGAGGCCCACGAGCATTTCGCCCCACAGCGCGTTGCCGCTATTGCCCTTCAACTCAAAGTTGTCGTTAGCCTCGCCCCAATAGGGATTCTGGACAGTGGCATCGGTGATGTCATACTTAAACGTGCTGAAGCCCAGTCGCACACCAGCATAGAGCTGATATTGAGGTTCTTTCTTGTAAAGGAAGTTGTAGTTTGCTCCAAGTTTGAAATATGGCGAGAGTTTGCCGCGATAGGTGAAGTTCATGTCGTCGGGCGTGTCCTTTGCCACTCCCAGACCTGCCACCACCACAGGCTGCAGGCGGTTCCACATGTTGAACGTTGCATGAAAGTCGAAGGAGGCATACTTCTGCCCAAAGACCTTGAGCAACCCGTCGGCAAAGTTCACTCCCAGCCACATCTCGGTGAGAGCAGGATAATGCGGATAAATCCTTGCGAGAGAGTCCTTTATCTCCTGTGCACGAAGCGAGGTGGTGTCGCCAGTGAGGTATCGCTCAATGGTCTTCTCGTCGGTGCCCTTGGGTGGGGTGAGCACTTTGTTGGTGCTGGGTTTCACCGGAGTGACCTTGCGCTGCTGCTCTTGAGCGCCAAGCGGCATGAGCAGCACTGCAACCATCATGGCAATCGCCAAAAGATATAACTTCTTGAGTGTCATTGCATAAAAATCTTGATGGTTACTACGTCGGCATTGGTGATACGTGTATCGGGGATTGCCACCGAGTCGATGGCATGGCACGTGAACTCCCACGACTTGATGTCGAAGTTATACATCGCCCCACACTCGCGCGACTCAAAATAGGGAATGATGTCATAATTGAGCGTTAGGGTGTCGTTATCGATTTCGGTGCCGTTATAGTCCAGCACATACTCGCAAGTAGTGGCAGTGATGCGCAGTGGCAGGTACACCTGGCTGGCACTGGAATTCCTGATGATGGCGCTGTCGTTAGGAGCGCCTATGCCATACACCGTTAGGCTAGGAAGTGTAACAGCATTGTTGCCCTCATAGAAAGCCGCCAGTGGAATGCCATTGCTGTTGCCCATGCAGTTGTCGTTACTGCACGCGACAATGCCCGTTGCCAGGAAACACCCCACAACTAGCATTAGAAATATGTATATCAGTCGCCTCATTCAGTTATCAGTTGTCAGTTGTCAGTTGTCAGTTTTTCCCGGAAGTTCCGGATTTTCCGGATTTTCCGGGCCACTTTACCCTTAACACTTAACCCTTAACCCTTAACACTTAACACTTAACACTTAACACTTACCCCTTTATTTCCTCCTCTATCTCGTAGTGGTTGCGGCCTGAGGAGTTGCGGGCTATGAGTTCGCCCAGGAATCCCGTCAGGAACAGTTGGGTGCCCAGAATCATGCATGTGAGGGCGAGGTAGAAATAGGGCGAGTCGGTAACCAGGATATAGTGGTTGCCAGCGTGCATGTTATAGAGTTTTATCGCTCCCACGGCAATCACCGCTATCAAACCAATGAAGAACATGAGGCTTCCCAGCAGGCCAAAGAAGTGCATGGGCTTGACGCCAAACTTTGACTGGAACCACAGCGTCATCAGGTCAAGATAGCCATTGACAAAGCGGTCGAGCCCAAACTTCGACTTGCCATACTTGCGTGCCTGATGGTGCACCACCTTCTCGCCTATCTTGTTGAAACCGGCGTTCTTGGCAAGATAAGGGATGTAGCGGTGCATGTCGCCATAGACCTCGATGTGCTTTACCACCTCGCGGCGATAGGCCTTGAGACCGCAGTTGAAGTCGTGCAGGTTCTTGATGCCGCTCACCTTGCGTGCGGTGGCGTTGAAGAGCTTGGTGGGCAAGGTCTTCGACAGCGGGTCGTAGCGCTTCTGCTTCCATCCGCTCACCAGGTCGTAGCCGTCCTCGGTGATCATGCGGTAGAGCTCGGGAATCTCGTCGGGCGAGTCCTGGAGGTCGGCATCCATGGTGATGACAACATCGCCCTGCACGCGCTCAAATCCAGTGAACAGCGCAGGCGACTTGCCGTAGTTGCGACGGAAGCTCACCCCCTTGATGCAAGGGTTCTTCTCGCTCAGTTCTTTTATTACCCGCCATGAGTCGTCGGTGCTGCCGTCGTTAATCATCAGCACCTCGTAGGTGAAGTTGTGCTCATTCATCACACGTTCAATCCACGCCGCCAGCTCAGGCAGCGACTCCGCCTCGTTAAATAGTGGCACTACAACCGAAATGTCCATATATCTTTATTTAGTCTATTATTGTTTTTTCAACGGCATCTTGCTTGCCAGCAGTGCTGTCAACGCTCCGCCCACGCATCCCAGGCTCGCCGTGAGCCAAAACATCTGCAGGCAGAAGTCGATGGGCGAGGGAACCATGTTGGCCTCTATCGCCTTGTTCACCACCCGCGCCATCTCCTGCGCCTCGGGCTGTGGCATCTGCTTGTAGGCATCGGCAACCATCTGCATCTGCTCATACACCACATCGGGTCGCAGCAGGGTTATCAGCCCGTAGGTCACCAGTCCACACAGGAACGCTCCACACATGGTAGTGAAGATTCCCAGCACCCACAGCTCGCTATAGGTGGCAAATCCGTCGCTGCGCACAAAGCGCTTGCGCTGCAGGTAGAAAATTATCACCGGCGCCAGCAGAGCAATGAAAATCACAACGAGCATGAGCAGCGACACCTTGTCGGCAAAGAGCATCGACGCCGAAGCCATGGTGAGCAATCCCCCAAAAGGAACGCCCCACTCGGCACTACTGATGAAAACGTCTTTATTCTTGCCCATTGGATTTCAAGTATTGTTATTACAAACTGCAAAGATAGTGAATAGTTTTTAGTTTTTGGGTATCGGTCGTCAGTTTTTTTCAACACACCTGTGACCGATTGCGCCTGGCTCACACTTGGAGCTGCAAATTGTCGCTGCCAAACACTTCGTTCTCAACGTAGTCGAGGATTTGCATCAACTCTACCTTGGTATTGGCGCGGAGCATGGCGATGCGCGTCTCGCGGAAGTTGCGGATGCCCTTGAACAGCGGTGTGGCGGCAAGATGACGGCGAATGTGCAGGATGCCGCGATACTCGTCGATGCGAGAGATGCTCTCGTCAATTTGCCGGCGCAGCAGCGACATCTTCTCATGCACGCTAATCTCGGGCATGGTGCCGTCATGCAAGTATTGCTTCATTTCCCTGAAAATCCAGGGAGCGCCTATCGACGCGCGTCCCACCATGATGCCGTCCACGCCATAGCGGTCGTAGTACTCGGCAAGCTTCGGGGCGCTGGTGATGTCGCCGTTGCCAATGATGGGTATTGTCATGCGCTGATTGTTCTTCACCTCGCCAATGAGAGTCCAGTCGGCCTCACCGTTATACATCTGCGAACGCGTGCGGCCGTGAATGGTCAACGCCTGGATGCCGCAGTCCTGCAACTGCTCGGCGAGCTCAACGATAATCTTGTTGTTGCAATCCCATCCCAAGCGAGTCTTGGCAGTGACGGGAACGTCGACCGCACGCACCACCTCGCGGGTGATCTCGAGCATGAGAGGCACGTTGCGCAGCATGCCGGCGCCGGCGCCCTTGTGGGCGACCTTCTTCACCGGGCAGCCAAAGTTGAGGTCTATCACATCGGGGTGAGCCTCCTGCGCTATCCTTGCAGCCTCGACCATGGGTCCCACCTCACGGCCATAAATCTGTATAGCCGCCGGGCGCTCGCCAGGGTTGATGACCATCTTGCGCAAGGTGCTGTCGATGCTGCGAATCACGGCGTCGGCGCTCACAAACTCGGTATACACCATGTCGGCGCCCTGCTCGCGGCAAATCTGGCGGAACGACACGTCGGTCACGTCCTCCATGGGCGCCAGCATCACAGGGCGTGGCCCTAAGTCTATATTTCCTATCTTCATTCTTTGCATGTTTTTAGACCGCAAAATTACAACAAAAAAACAAGAAAATGCCCACTGCAAGTGAAATTATGGGCAAATTCGCCCTTTAGCATTTTGAAAATTGCGATATTTATTCTAAATTTGCGAGAAATTGATTATTATACCAAAAAACTATACTGTTATGAAGAAATCTTTACTACTCATGCTGTGTGTGCTGGCTGCAGCGATTGCCACTGCGGCGACCTATCCTGCCAGCTACTACACCCTCGCTCCCGAGGCCACAGCGCTCGTGGGCGACGTGAACCAAGACCAGGCGGTGACAAGTGCCGATGTCACAGCAATCTATGACTACATTCTCAACGGCAGCACCTACTACTACAACACCAGCGACGTGAACAACGACGGGGCGGTGACATCATCGGACGTGACAGCCGTTTACAACGTGCTGCTCAACAGCGGCGGCTCATCCACTGCAGTGACATCTATCAAGATGAATGAATATGTGAGCGCCACTACACCCAATGCACAAATCCAGCACACGTGGCAAAACACCGAAGATGTGATCTACATCACACTCGACGGGGTGGACCAAAACATGTATGTGCTCGTGCGCAGCGGCGGCAAGTGGACCCTCAAGGACATCACCGGCAGCAACAAGGCGGGATTTAAGGCCAGCGGAACAATCAATGCCATGTGGGCACGCAGCGCCAGCTGGTCGACCGACCAAGTGGGCAGCCTCAACATCCCTAAAGACTGCGCCTTTGGCTCCGGCACCTACACCTGCAGCGGCAATACGGTAAGCATCAACTTGACACTTGAGCTGTATGAGAGCAAAATCATCCTTGGTGGAACAAATGTCAACACATCCACTGGCATGACTTATTGCCGACACATCTTGAGCCTGAACAGCATCAACAATTTCATCAATGGCACTGGTGGTGAGAGCGAATATGCCACCTCCACACCTAAGGCACAGCTGATTAACGGTCAATATGTGATTTTTGCTCGACACAACGACGTGAACAGCGCTGGGAACACCGTGTTCCATGTGACGTTGCCCGACAGCCGCAGCTTCAAGTATACCGCCAACTTCGAATTTAAGCCAGGGCAAGTCTACACCCTTATGAATCCTGGCACTAGCACTGAATGGACTCGCGACTTTGTGATGGGATACTATGACTGGTCCTACAACAGCAGCTCTGGCCTTATAAAACTTACTACCAACGGCACAACCAACCAGATGACAATTCCTGTGGGTACCGATGTGAATCTCGTGCCTATGGAGGGCGGCGCCACGATATATAACGGCACAGTACAAAACCTGCAGGTTTCCAACACCACATGCGTGAACACCTACAATAGCACCTTTGGCACACCAGCCATCAGTGCCAAGGAAACAGGAACTGCCTATGTCTATTTCAAATACACTACACCCTATGGCGACACCTTCACCTACTCAATAAAAGTCACGGTGTATCCCTCCATTTGGCTTTATGGATATACTACTACAAGCCAAAACAAAATAGTGCCCGCAATCTATTATAACAAGAAAAGCACTTCGGCTCCTAAAATCAGCGATGACACTGGCAATCAAGAAATCAGTGCATTCTCAATGAGCAAAGGCCATGCGGCAGCCATTGTCAAGGGCTCCAGCACCAGCAAAGTGTTCAAGAACTCTTACTCACCCTACAACTACGGCAGCTATACTGAGCGCTACGACATTGGATCGCCTTACCAGAGATGGGTATATATGGATCCTGACGAGAACATTTATTACAGCAAGGCGTCACAGTCGGGAGAGTATCATTATGTCATGAAGAACAACACAACAATGCTTACCAGTTCTAGCGCAGACCGCCCGTTTGGAGACTTCAAAGTTGACTACACCACTGGCCAGATAGCATGCGTGAGCAATTATAATTACACTACCCAGCTTTACATCGTGGGCACGGGTTTAGTGACAAGCAATACTGGCTATAACAACCTGCACTGGGGCCCTAATGGCACCAGCACAGGCGAGAGAGTTACCTACGCCTATGATTATGCCCTGGGCAGCAACCGCCTGATCCTTAGAGTGCACCGCCAAATAACCCAATTTGGCCAAAACGACAATGAGATGATATATACCGACTACTACAATGTCTACACCTACAACTCCACTGGCACTCAGTTGTCATCGCCCACCTTCAGCAAGGACGGCTTCCAGGGCAAAATGTTCTATGACGGCACCACGCTGTTCTGTGTCTCTGATTATGTGAATGGCAAGTTCACTACCACAGTGGGCAATACCGTAAACACTACAACCACCAACAAGAAGTATATCTACGACGTTGGATACAAGAACGGATATGTCTATGGCTTGCGACGTGTGAAGGAGTCGGGAATATATATTCACTACTTCTTCTTTGGCACTCTCAGCCAAGTGCTCAACAACACCTGCACCGAGATAAACCTGGGAGAATTCCCCAACTTCACCATTAACGGCATATTCTTAGAGACCTCCATGAACTAACAGACCCACAGATAGTTATAACCACAATACACTTTCGGCAACCTTGCAAATTTCAACTGCAAGGTTGCCGTTTTTCTAATACCACGTTGTTTGATTGTAATTTTGTGGTGTGAAACAAAAACGACCGCATTATTCTTTTTAAACACGCATTATTATGGAAACAGAAAACCGCATCAAAGTGTACAACGTCATCATCCTTGACAAGAGTGGATCGATGAGCAGCATCGCCAAGCAAGCCATCGACGGAGTGAATGAGACCATCGCTTCTATCAAGCACAACCAGGAAAAACACCCTGAGCGAGACAATCGAATCACGCTTGTCGCCTTCTGCGGCTGCGAGATCAGGAAAATCTATGAGCAAGCGCCAGTTGGGGAGGTTCGCCCCATCACCAGCGCCGATTATCGTCCCTGCTGCATGACCCCGCTCTATGATGCCATAGGCAACACCATCACCAGCGTGCACCACATGATGGAGGGCGACAGCAATGCCATTGCCAGCGTGACCATCATCACCGACGGCTACGAGAACGACTCCAAGGAGTTCTCCCACACTGCCATCAAGAGCCTTATCGAGGCCTACAAGAGCGAGGGCTGGCTCTTTGCCTACATTGGTGCCGACCATGATGTGGAAGCCGTTGCCTTCAGGCTGTCGATCGACAACCATCTCGCCTTCGACAAGACGCAGGAAGGCACTCACACCATGTTCAGCCGCCTGCAAGACAACTGGAGCGACTATGTTGACGAAGTGGCGCCAATCATGGCCAGTGAAGAACTCGACGCAGACAAGAAAAAGGAAGTATTGCGCAAGCGCTCACGCAATTTCTTCAACATGTAATTGGGTGAATCCTTGCCAGAGTGTGCCATGCAAAATCATGGCACACTTTTTGCATTATACGAAACATTATACCATTACACTATTGCAAAAAACTTCACCACTATGATGCTCTTTACTGATTATTTCTCACGACTTAAGAAAAACTTGCGCTATGGTGTGATTTATGTGTTCACACCATCGAGAAAAAGTAATGCGGAGTTCAACCGACTTTCGCCACGACTGCTGCACTTACTGGAAAAAATCACAGGATTTAAAATTGAGTTTAAAGAAGCGCCCCATGACATGATGATGGACACGGGCACTACTCTCATGTCTCGACGATTCAATGTGGGCAACGCCGGCAAGGATGCGGTGGTGCGAATGGATCTCAATACCGATTCCTTTAGCGACATCGTGCGATTTGCCGAGAGTGCTATTGATGTGGTAGGCACCGACGAGGGCGACCAGGTGCTCACCGCCAAGATAAACATTCATGAGGAAAACCCCGATGAATTAGAAGTGTTTGCTGCCAGCGGTATTAATAATTGTTATGACTACGAAGAATTCCCCGGCGAGGATATTCCTAAGCCAGTAAGTGAGGCCAGAGCCTGTCGCCGCCTTAATAAGGAGAGTCTTGAACAATATATCGATTTTTTTGAAGAGGCCGACCTCAGTAACAGCCTGAAATTCTCAGTAGAAAAGAGCAGCCCATCACTTCCCGCCATAGACAAGGAAGAGCAAGAGGAAGAACAGGAAATCCTCACCATCGAGCAACAGAAAGAGCAGGCATTGAGAGACATTCAGGCAAAGATCTTAGAATATGTGACAACTTATCATGACGACCCCACGCAACTGCTGAACACAATGCTTGAGGGAAAGATAGTGCTCGGGCAAAAGGACCAGCTGAGCAAGCTCGTGGTGAATAACGACCTCAAGATAGTGCTGCCCAACTATAACGAGGTGGAGGTGAAGATGCCTGCCATGTGCCGCACCATCTACATCCTTTTCCTCAAGCACCCCGAGGGCATCGCACTACGCGACATCGCCGGGCACCGCGCCGACCTGGAGAGCATCTACTCCGTTGTCAAGCCTGGCCGCAGCGAGGAGAAGACCAAGGAAAGCATCGACAACCTGCTCGACCCCATGAGCAACACTCTCAACGAGTACATCTCCAAGATTAACCGCTGCTTCAAGTCGTGCATCTTAAACAATAAACTCGCTGATCACTACTGCATTACAGGCAAACGAGGCGAGACCTATCGCATAGATCTCGCCCCGGAACTTATCACCTTGCCTAAAGCAGTGGGGGATTAAGTTATAAGTGTTAAGTGTTAAGTGTTAAGTGTTAAGTTGCGCCTGCGGCACGTGGAACGTGGAACGAAGAACGTGGAACGATAGACGGTAGTAGTCCCTCGACTGCTCGACTGCTCGACTGCTCGATCGCTCGACTGCTCGAATACTCGAATACTCGACTGCTCGATCGCTCGAATACTTAACACTTAACACTTAACACTTAACACTTAACACTTATGACTTATGACTTAACCCTTACCTATAGGTGTAGGTAACCGTGTATCGTGGTGTCTCGTTGGTGGTGTAGCTTGTCACGTAGCCCTGTGCGTCGAGGGTGTAGGTGATGTTGTAGCGCTTGAGTTCTACGGCATCAGGATTAGAAGCGTCGACAGCAGAGTAGTCATAGCCCTTCTTGATTACCGTGGGGAGTTTGGCGCTGGTGGTGCCAAAGAGGCCCGCGTTGCGCATAATCGCGCACACAAAGGTGGTGAAGGTGAACGACTCGTTGCCAGCCACATCGATGTTGCCCTTGTTGGGGATAGCGTTAGTGCCATACTCATATACCACGCTGTCGAGTTTGTTGACGTCGCGGCTCACCCACTGCGTGAGGTTTCCGTCCATCCAGTTCACCACTGTGGTACCAGTGGTGGTGGGAGTTACCACCTGTGCTATCTCGAGGTGTCCCGAGCCGTCGTAGGTCATCGCCGACGAGGTGCGACCCGTCGACACATTGCTGAACTTGGTGAAAGCGCCGTAGCTGTTAACCTCGAAGGCATAGGTCACATCTTGGATTTTCTTGTCGCAGATGATTGCGCCATTCTTGTAGTCGATGGTGATAGTCTCCTCGTTGAGCAGGCTGCCATCGACGTCGCGGTTCACCACATTGATGCTCTTGAGGTAGTCGCCGTCGTAGCTGGCGGTTGCCACGGTCGTATTGCCACGGTCGTACTTGCGCTCTATCTTGCTGATAGACTTGTGCCCAGCGGGCAGCACGGGGTAAATCATGTTGAAATCACGCTGATAGGTGCTCTGTGGCTCATCGTCACCACAAGCCACCATCGCAACCAGCACCATGGCAATAGCCAGATATTTGATGTACTTCATAATAGTTACCATTTTTTGTTATTACTGCTTGCAAAGTTAATAACTAAACCCACACCACCCAAAGCTATTAAGCAAGTTTAACTATTCGGGGATGGGGGATGGGGGATGGGGGATGGGGGATCGAGGATAGGGGATAGGGGATAGGGGATAGGTTTATTGGTTTATGGTTTATGGAAGACAAGTTTTGTTTATGGTTTGTAGTTTATGGTTTATGGAAGACAGAGAAGAGACTCTAAGACTCAACAATCTTTAAACTAAAAACTACTCTACTATTCAACTATTTTACTAAAAGCCGAAAACTGACAACTGAAAACTTTTTACTACCTTTGCAGCGCCGATCCTCGATCCCCGATCCCCGATTCACCTAACATGAGACTATCAAAGATAAATAGAGAAATCATTGCGATATCGCTGCCGGCGATAATTGCCAACATTGCCGAGCCGCTGCTGGGACTGCTCGATACGGGCATCGCTGGCCACCTGGGTGCGCCGCAGTATATAGGCGCAGTGGCAGTGGGCGCGATGATGATGAACGTGCTGTACTGGAACCTGGGGTTCCTGCGCATGGGCACGTCGGGGCTCACGGCACAGGCCTATGGCAGTGGCGTGCACAGCGCTCAGGTCGACACGCTGCAGCGCTCGTGTGCCATTGCGTTGATAGCCGGTGCCGTAATCGTGCTGCTTCAAGCACCCATCAAGTGGCTGCTGCTGTGGATAATGGCACCAGGCGACGAGGTGGCTGCCCTCGCGGGTACCTACTTTGGCATAGTGGTGTGGGGCGCTCCCGCCGTACTCGTGACGATGTCGATAAAAGGGTGGCTGCTGGGCATGCAGGACTCTCGCAGCCCTATGCTCATCTCCATAGGCGTGAACGTGCTCAACGTGGTGGTGAGCCTGGTGGCGGTCTATGTGCTCGACATGGGCTTCAAGGGCATTGCCGTGGGCACTCTCACGGCGGTGTGGGTGGGCGTGGCCTACGCCTGCTGGCGCGTGCGCCATCGCTTTGCCACTATCGTGCGCGAGTTGCACCTTGCCAGTGCCTTCAACTTCAAGGGTAGTGGCCGCTTCTTCAAGGTGAGCAGCGACATCTTCGTGCGCTGCGTGTTCATGCTGGCGGTGAATCTCTTCTTCATTCGTGCTGGCGCCATGGGTGGCGACATCGTGCTGGCTGTTAACACCCTGATGCAGCAGCTGTTCCACCTCTACAGCTACTTCATGGACGGCATCGCCTTTGCCGGCGAGGCTGTGGCAGGAAAATATTACGGTGCGCGCAACTATCGTCTCATGCATCGCTGCGTGCGCTGGCTCTTCGTGTGGAGCACGTCGCTCACCATGGTGTTTGTCATCGCCTACTCGGTGTTTCCCCACAGCATCTTTTCGCTGTTCACCAATGAGGGCGAAGTCGTCGCCGAGGCGATGCGTTACCACTGGTGGTGCTCGGTGGTGCCACTGGTGAGCATGGCAGCCTTTGTGTGGGACGGCGTGTTCATTGGCGTCACTGCCACACGCGGCATGCTCGCTGCGGTGGCAACGGCGTGCGCCCTGTTCTTTGCACTCTATTTCTCGCTGCCCGCGTCGCTGGGCAACCACGCCCTGTGGATAGCGTTTGTCGCATTCCTCACCACCCGCAGCCTAGTGCAGACCATCATCTGGCAAAAGCACTTCGTGCGGGAATCAAGGATGGGGGATCGAGGATAGTGGATCGGGGATGGGAAGTCGAGCGATCGAGCATTCGAGCATTCGAGCATTCGAGCGGTCGAGCATTCGAGCGGTCGAGCATTCGAGCGGTCGAGCATTCGAGCGGTCGAGCATTCGAGCGGTCGAGTCTTCGAGCGATCGAGCATTCGAGCATTCGATGGACACCGATCTCCCATCCCCCATCCCCGATCCCCTATTCCATCAAGTCTCGGTAGATATCGAGGGCGGCTTTGATGTCGTGGGTTGTGATAGTGTTGTCAATCTTTGGGTCGCCACATTGCTTGAGCAGCGTGCAGTTTATCTCGCCATCGCGGCTCTTCTTGTCGTGGCGCATCAGGTCGATCAACTGGTCGTAATGGTCGCAGGTGAAGTGAAACATGCCATAGTTCTCCTTCACAAAGCGGGCGAGGCTGTAGAGGTCGCTGCTTGGGAAGCCCAGCGTCATGTGCGAGAGCACCGCCTCTGCCACCAGTCCCCATGCCACAGCATAACCATGCGGCACCGGTCTGCCGTCGCTCATCGCCTTGCTCTCGAAGGCGTGGCCCACGGTGTGCCCCAGGTTGAGCGCTTTGCGCAGACCAGCCTCGGTGGGGTCTTGCTCCACAATGCGCTGCTTCACCTGCAACGAAGCGGGCAAGAGTTCGAGCAGCTTGTCGTAATCAATATCATGAAGGTCGAAATGCAGCAGCCGCGCGAAATGGTCGTGCGAGTCGAGCATCGCGTGCTTGAGCATCTCGGCAAAGCCCGACTTGAGCTCCTCTCGCGACAGAGTCGCGAAAAAGCAGGTGCTCACAATCACCTCCTGAGCAGGCGCAAACACCCCTATCTCGTTTTTCAGGCCGTTGAAATTCACCCCCGTCTTGCCACCCACGGCAGCGTCGACAGCCGCCAGCAGTGTGGTGGGAACGTTGACGAAATGGATGCCGCGCTTGAAAGTGGCAGCGGCGAGACCGCCCAAGTCGGTCACCACTCCCCCACCCAGGTTCACCAGCAGCGAGTGGCGAGTAGCCTTGCCGTCTTCCATAGCGCGCCACACGGCAGCGAGCGTGGCAGTGCTCTTATTCTCGTCGCCAGCGGGAAACTCAATGACCCAGGCATCACTCAGACAAGGCAGTTGCGGCAGCGCCACCAGCCTGGTGTTGCTGTCGACGAGCACCATCACACGATTGTAATTGCCACCCTCAATAATCGACTTGAGGGTGGCATCTACTTTGTTAGTATAAATCAATTCTTGCGACATTGCTGCACCAGCGTCATTGTTGCTGCTTAAACGCCTCTTGCAGGGCTGGCAGTGCCTCGAGCAGCGATGCCATGTCTTTGTAGACCACATCGGCTCCAGCCTTGTACATATCCTTCTCAGGAATAGGACCCGTGGTCACGCCCACGGTGAAGCATCCTGCCGTGTGCCCAGCCTGAACGCCCAGAGGGGCATTCTCAAGGACAACACATTCGTTGGGCTGCACGCCCACCTTAGCCATCGCCTTGAGATAGGGCTCGGGGTTGGGCTTGCCGCGCTTCACATCGGCAGCAGTAACGCGTTGCTCGTCGAAGATGTCGGGGTAGTCGGTATCAATGCGCTCCAGCATCGACTGCGTGCCCGAACCAGTCACCAGCACACACTTGATGCCTGCCTGTTTCAGCGCCTGCAGCACAGCGAGAGTCCCTTCCACCGTCTCCACGTCGCCAAGCTCGGTGAAATAGCGTGTCTTCACCTTGTAGAGCGCCTGCGCCTCGTCGTCGGTCACATTCTTGCCGGCTCCGTTCTTGAACTTCATCTTGATGATGTCACGTCCAGTCATTCCCTCATACATGTAGAACTCATCGCGCGTGCACTTGATGCCGTTCTTCTTCATCAGTTTCACCCAGGCGCGGGTGTGATTCTTCATTGAGTCGAAGAGCACTCCGTCCATGTCGACGAGAGCGGTTGTGAAGTTGAAAGATTTTTTGCCAGTATATTTCAGATAGTTGGCAAGAGCATTTTGTTCATTCATTATTGTTTTGATATTGAATATGTTAGATGGATGTAAGTTACTTTTCTAAATCACTGTCATGTGGAAGCAGCACTGCCATCTCTCGTAGAGCACAGTGCAGCGCTTCTTGTTCTTGAAGTCGAGCAGCACATGTCCCAGGATTGCCTTCAGGTCCTCGGGGCTAATGAGATAGTCGTTGTTGTAGGGTTCAAAATGCATCCAGCTGAGGTCGAACGTGGTGCCAAACATGTGGCACGAGCGCGCCGAGGCGTTACGGTTAACCTTAACAAGCTTGCCCACAGTGTATTGCGAACGCGTGCAGCTGGTCACCACAATGCGATAGGGACTGCCACCATGCGCCTTCACCGAGTCGGCAAACGCGCACCCTATCTCCTCGAGCACCAGTGCTGCCTTGGGCACGAGGTAGGGCATGGAGTGAGTGAGCGAGTCGAGATAATAGGCCTCGCAGGTGGCGATTTTCACCAGCGGTTGCCGCAGGTGATAGGCATCATGGAAATTGTCGATGGACTCGATGCCATTCTTCTTGGCATGAGGAATCTGCACGTCGTTATAGTCCACAAAGAGGTCCTCGTAGGCACCAGGCAGCGGCGTCACGTCGAGGCGGTGCAACCCGTTCTTGTCGACCCACGAAGTGTCGGCCTCGAGATGCTTGTCGGCAAGCTTGGGCTTGTTGCCCAGTTTCTCGATATACTTGAGCTGGCTCTTGTCGAAGTAGTCGCGATATTGCTTCTCCTTCTTGCAAGAGTGCATAACCACTGCCGCAACAGCAAGAGCCATCGCAACAATGAAGATGTATTTTTTAGGATACATGACTTAGTCTCAACACTTTATTTACCCACCGTCTGCACAAAGAGGATGCGCTCGTTGGCGCCCAGTTTCAGAGCCTGTGGCAACTTCTCGCGGTCGAAGCCAGCACGCACAACGCTCTTAAGACCTGCTTGTGCGCAATAGAGGTAGATATTTTGTGATGCAGCGCCAGCGGTGTAGCCCTGGAACTCGGGGCGCTCCTGCTTGCTGGTGTCGACCACCATCACAATGTTGATGGGCGCAACGGCTGCAAAGTCCTGCATGGTAGAGAGCTTGCGGAAGTCGCCAGTGTTGACCACGGTGAGGGTGTTGGCCTCGGGGTTATAGCGGCTCACCTCGGTGGGTGTTACCACATAAAGCACCAGTTCCTGGCGGTTCATCGCGGTAGCCACGGTGCGCTTGCCATCGTGAGTTATTCCCCACGCCGCCCATAGCATGTTGCTCAGGTCCTGCTTAGTGACCGTCTGGTTCTCCTTATAGTCACGGCTCGACTTGCGCTCGCTCATCACTTGCATAAGTGGCTTGCCACCAGTGGTTTGCGGAGCAGGAAGAACCTCGGCATTGATTGAAAAACTTGCCATAAGCATAATTATCGCTGAAAACAGTAAATTGTATTTTGCCATAGTCATTAAAAAAATTTTGACAAAAATAATGAATTAAATTGAAAAAACCGATATCCTGACGTGAATAAAAATTAAAATGACTAATTTTGCACACAAAACGAATATATTATAGACATGAAAATAGGTTTTATCATAGTATTGCTCGTTGCGCTTGCCGCCAATGTTTATGTGCTGTGGCACGTTTATCAAGTGCTGCCCTTGCCCACTTGGGGCAAGTGGACTGTGGTAGTCCTCATGGCAGCAGCACTGGTGATGATGTTCACCGGCATCTTTGGCGCATTTGACCGCATGCCGCTGTGGCTCGCCTCGGCGACCTACGACATCAGCACCTCGTGGCTCATCGTGTTCCTGTACCTGCTCATCGCCTTCCTGGTACTCGACCTGGGCAGGCTTGTGCACCTCGTGCCCCGGGAGTGGCTACACAGCAACGCGTGGACTGCAGGCACTATCACCGCCCTGGTGGCAGGACTGCTCATCTATGGCAACATCCACTACCACAACAAGGTGCGCGAACCCCTCACCATCCACACCGGCAAGCAGCTGCAGTCGCCAGTGAAGGTGGTGATGCTCAGCGACCTGCACCTGGGCTACCACAACCGCAAGGCAGAGTGGCAACGCTGGGTGAAAATGATCAACGCCGAGAAGCCCGACCTGATTCTCGTGGCGGGCGATATCATCGACGGCTATGTGAGGCCCCTGCTTGAGGAAGACATGGCTGCCGACTTCCGCCAGTTCAACGCGCCGGTGGTGGCTTGCCTGGGCAACCACGAGTACATCACAGGCATTGACAAGTCGCTCGACTTTTACAAGCAGGCGGGCATCACCCTGCTGCGCGACAGCACTGTCACCCTGGGCGACCTGGTGATAGCCGGGCGTGACGACCGCTCCAATTTCAAGCGCAAGAGCGTGAAGCAACTCATTGCGGGCGTCGACAAGGGCAAGTTCACCATCCTTCTCGACCACCAGCCCTACCACCTCGAGGAGGCTCAGCAGGCAGGCATCGACTTCCAGCTGAGCGGACACACCCACGAGGGCCAGGTGTGGCCCATGAGCCTGATGGTTCACAAGATGTATGAGAACGCATGGGGCTACTGCAAGAAAGGCGACACACAGTACTATGTGTCGTCGGGACTAGGCATCTGGGGCGGCAAGTACCGCATAGGCACCCGCTCGGAGTATATCGTGGCAACAATCCAGAACTAAACCGCCACGCCAAGCCGCTTTCTTACTGTTTTTCTCATTTATAGTGGAAAGTTTTTTGTTATAATAAAATTAAGTAGTAATTTTGTGGGGGATGGAGGATGGGGATCGGGGATAGAGGATAGAGGATAGAGGATAGAGGATAGAGGATCGGTTTCTATCGATTGTTCGATTGTTCGATTGTTCGATTGTTCGATTGCTCGACTGCTCGATTGCTCGACCCACAATCCCCGATCCCCCATTCCCGACCTCCGATCCACGACCATAACAAAACAGAGAACTATGAGCGAAAGAGACGACTTTCAACAGATACAGAAGCTGAGCCTTGAGCAAATCCAAACTCAGCGTGCCTCCCAGAACCAAGTGCTCCTGGGGCAACTCATTGAGATGAACGATGAGGAGATTAAAGACCGCATCGAGGTGGAACTCAACGACAATCCTGCACTTGAGGAGGCCAGCGACAGCCATCAGGATGACTACGACTACGGCTCAAGCGACGAGAAAGACGAGAGCCAGGACGATAAAGACAGTCAGGAACTGGGCAACAGCAACGAGGACCCCTTTGAGTCGCCCTACACGGTGACCGACGAAGACTATGACGACCGAAACGACGACGGGCTGGGATATATCCAGACCAAGCGCCGCCAGTATAACCCCGACGTGTACCGCCCACCGGTGGTGAGTGAGGCGTCGATGTATGAGACCCTCATGACCCAGGTGCGCGAGCGCGACCTCGACGAGCATCAGCTCGTCATTGCCGAGTATATCATTGGCGAGATAGAAGACGATGGCCTGCTGCGCCGTCCCATTCCCTCGATTTGTGGCGACATCATCTCTAAAGAGAACATCTTTGTCTCTCCTCAAGAGGTCCAGGAAGTGCTCGAGGTGATACAAGACCTGGAGCCCGCCGGCATTGCCGCCACCAGCACCAGGGAGTGCATCTTGCTGCAAATCGACGACATGAAAGGCGTTGACATCGACGCGGCACGACTTGCCCGCGAGATCGTTGACAAGCACTTCGACGCCTATGAGAAGCACCACTACGACAAGATTATCGACTTGCTCAACATCAGCGAGACCGCATTCCAGCAAGCCGACAAAATCATCAAGCGCACCAATCCTCGCCCAGGCAACATCTTCAACAGCGGTGAGCGACTTGCCAACGCCTCGCACATCACCCCCGACTTTATAGTCACTGCCGACAACGACAAGCTCCACCTCACCGTGGTGAACGACATCCCCGAGCTTCAAATCTCGGAGAGCTACGAGATAGCCTACAAGCACATCGCCGGCAACAAGGCCGACAGCTCCAGCCTTAGCGACGAAGCAGTGAACATCAAACGGCAGTATGAGAATGCCACTAATTTCATCATGCTGCTCAAGATGCGCCAGGAAAAACTCCACAAGATCATGAAGTTCATCATGCTCAAGCAGCAGGAGTTCTTCATCACTGGCGACACCATGTCGCTCAAGCCCATGGTGCTCAACGACATTGCCGAGGCCACAGGCTATGACACCTCGACCATCTCGCGTGCGCAGCAAAACAAATATGTCGACACCAACTGGGGCATTTTCCCGCTCAAGTACTTCTTTGTCAAGCGCCTCAACGACAACGACGCCTCGGCCACAGCCATCAAGGAAATCATTAAGGAGATGATTGACGGCGAGGACAAGACAAAACCGCTCACCGACGACCGCCTGTGTGCAACCCTGCAAGAGCGAGGCTATGACATCAAGCGCCGCACCGTGGCAAAATATCGAGAGAGCATGAGAATTCCTGTTGCACGGCAACGCAAAACCCTATAAACCCTCCACACACCGCCATGACTTCACGAATAGCAAGAATAAGATTTCTCGACGAGATGGCACGCTTCACCTCAACGGTGCTAAGCCCACTGCTCACGCCCAGTTATGCAATGCTCATGGCATTGAGCATCTCGCCTAAGGTGCTCGACAGCGTGGGCTCGCGCATCAACCTGCTCATCATCATCCTGGGCATCACCTGCGTGCTGCCCATGGCCACTATCGCCTTGCTGCACAACTTCAAGTTCATCAAGGACAAGCGCATGGTAAAACGCGACGAGCGCCTGCTGCCCTACATTGCCGCAACAGTGTTCTACCTGGGTGCCGTGTGGTATCTTGCCTATACCCACGAGCCACAGTGGATGGTGATGTTTGCCGCTGGAGGAGCCCTTGCCTGCCTCATCTCTACCCTAGTGAACCTGAAATGGAAAATCAGCGCTCACATGGCGGGAATGGGCGGCTTGCTGGGAATGCTGTGCCAGCTCGACGCCATGGACCTGGAGGTGGTGAGCCCCGCCTGGATGATGTTCTACATCATTGTGGCGATAGGGCTGTGCGGCCTGCTGGGCTCGGCACGAATGCTCCTGAAGCGCCACACCTTCATGCAAGTGGTGGCAGGATGGGCCAACGGCTTCCTGTGCGTGTCGCTCATGATGCGCCTCTTTGGATAACAAAAACACTGAATTTCTCCCAACAAAAACAATATAAACCCAAAATATGTTCAACTACCATCGTCGCAAAACAGTAACTGTCAACATTGGCAACACGCCACTGGGCAGCGACTACCCCATCAGGGTGCAGTCGATGACCAACACGTCGACCAACGACATCGAGGCGAGCGTGCAGCAGTGCATGCGCATTGCAAGCGCTGGAGCACACTATGTGCGCCTCACCACCCAGGGAGTGCGCGAAGCCCAGAACCTGGGCATCATTCGCAGCGAGATGCACCGCCAGGGCTGCCACGTGCCTCTGGTTGCCGACATCCACTTCAACCCCCGTGCCGCCCTGGCAGCAGCACAGGTCACCGACAAGGTGCGCATCAATCCAGGCAACTTCGTTGACCCGGCACGGCAATTCAAGAGCCTTGCCTATACCGACGAGGAATACCAGGCCGAGTTGCAGCGCATCCACGACGCGCTGGTGCCCTTCATCGACTTGTGCCGCAAGCACGGCACAGCGGTGCGACTGGGTGTGAACCACGGTTCGCTGAGCGACCGCATCATGAGCCGCTATGGCAACACCGCCCCTGGCATGGTTGAGAGTGTGATGGAATACCTCAGGGTGTTTGTCGAGCAGCAGTTCAACGATGTTGTAATCTCGATGAAAGCGTCGAATGTGGTGGTGATGGTCGAAGCCGTGCGTCGCCTCGTTGCCGCCATGGATGCCGAGGACATGCACTTCCCGTTGCACCTGGGCGTCACCGAGGCAGGATTTGGCGAGGATGGCCGCATAAAGAGCGCCGTGGGAATTGGCGCGCTCATGAGTCAGGGCCTGGGCGACACCATTCGTGTCTCGCTCAGCGAAGACCCCGAGCTTGAGGTTCCTGTTGCCCGCAAACTCGTTGACTACATCACCAGCCGCGAAGGACATCCCCACATCGAGGGGCACTACTGCAAGGGCTTTGACCCACTGCTGCCCCAACGTCGCATGGGCAACAGCATCGAGGGCATGGTGGGCGGCAAGAAACCCATCGTCATTGCATCGTGCACGCCACAAGAGGTAACGGGCAACCGCCGTCCCGACTTCTTCTACAGCGCCACCGGCGCAACCACTGGCACCGACCGTTTCATCGTGCCGGCAAGCGTCTACAGCGGCGAGGCAAGCACCTCTCCCCTATTCACCCTTGAGAACTGGGACGAGAAGACTGCCGCACCCCTCAAGTGGCTCGAAGTGCCAGCAAGCACGCCCATCAACAAGTTGCTCTTCCTCAAGGACTGCGACAACGTGGCATTGATTGTCACGCCCGACAATATCAACACCAGCGGTTGCCAGCAGGCGCTCATCCACTCCCTTGCCGATGCAGGCATCAATTGCCCAGTTATCCTGCACAACACCTACCCCGACAGCGACAGCGAGTGGCTGCAGGTGAAGGCTGGTGCCGACCTGGGCGCAGTGCTGCTCAACGGCATGGGCGACGGCATCTGGCTCGACGCCCCTGGTTACGGCAATCAGAACGAAGTGGTGGGATATGCCTTCGCTATCCTTCAGGCAGCCAGGCTGCGCACCACCAAGACCGAGTTCATCTCGTGCCCCAGCTGCGGGCGAACGATGTTTGACCTTCAAACCACCGTGCGCCGCGTGCAGCAAGCCACCCAGCACCTCACCCACCTCAAGATAGGCGTGATGGGATGCGTGGTGAACGGCCCTGGCGAGATGGCCGATGCCGACTACGGCTACGTGGGTGCCGCCGTGGGACGCATAAGTCTCTATAAGGGCAAAGAATGTATCGAGAAAAACATCCCCGAAGCCGACGCCATCCCCCGCCTGATAGCGCTGATAAAGCAAAACGGCGACTGGATTGAGCCATAAAATACAAAAACATCATTATTCATGTTTTTAAAGTAATTATGAGATTCAAAACCACTAACAATCAGGCGACAAACTCCCCCTCTAAGATAGAGGGGGCGGGGGGGAGTATGATGATTTCGTTGAATTTTCCCTCATCGTTAGATGTGTCATTGGAGTTCATACTCCCCCTAACCCCCTCTATCTTAGAGGGGGAACTAACTTCTGAAACTTGAGATTATTATTATAATATTGACACCCTTATGAACAAGATTATAAACACATTCCTAATCGCAGTGATGGCAGTGACCCTGTGGTCATGCCACACTACCGAAGCCAATTATAAGGAAAGCTACGACAAGGCCGTGGCAGCCAGCCGCACTGGCGAGAGAGGCGTGATTTATCAGCAGGAACTGGAGAAGCGCAAGACCACCAACTATGTGATTGACGGCGACAGCATCAGGCTCTTGCATCACCACTTCAATATAGTTGAGGACCAGAACGACATTATAAAGAAATACAACGTGGTGGTGGGCGAGTTCCAGCAGAAGTTCAACGCGCTGAGCTATCGCGACCGCCTGCGCAAGGAGGGACACAAGTCCTATGTCGTGTACATTGGCGAGAAGAAGCTCTACTGCGTTGTGGTAGAGGGATATGACGACCTGAGCGTTGCCGCCACCTTTGTACAGACCCCCGAGAAATTCATGAAAATCAAGGTGCTGGTTCCCCGCGCCTGGGTGCTGACGAGATTTTGACATGACTACAGTCAAGCAACAATGAACAAGAACTTCAAGATTTGGTTAGAGGCCATCAGGCTGCGCTCGCTGCCAGTGTCGGTGAGCGGTGTGCTGATGGCGATAGGCATTGCCGTGTGGCAAAACCACTTCAAGTGGATTCCCGCAGTGCTGTGCCTCGTTTTTGCCGTTCTGGCACAAGTGGTGTCAAACTTTGCCAACGAATACTATGACTACCTGCGGGGAGCCGACAAGAAAGGCCGCGTGGGGCCTCGACGCGGTGTCACCGAGGGCGACATCAAGCCCAAGACGCTGCGCAACGTCACCTACATCACCCTTGCTGTGGCATGCCTCGTGGGCTGCGGCCTGATTCCCTACGGCGGATGGCAGATGATTCCCGTGGGCATTGCCATCGCAGCCTTTGCCCTTGCCTACAGCACTGGACCCTACCCCCTCTCCTATCATGGCCTGGGCGAACTCACAGTGTTCATCTTCTATGGCCTGGTGCCCGTGATTTTCAGCTACTATGTGATAGCCGGTCGCTGGGAAGCCCTGGCAGTGCTGGGGGGCATCACCATTGGGTTCATGGGCGTGAATGTGCTGCTCATCAACAACTACCGCGACATGGAAGACGACATTGACGCCGGCAAGCGCACGGCTGTGGTTATCTTTGGGCGCAAGCTGGCTGCTGCTGCCTATCTCTTCAACGGCTTCATGGCAATCGCCATGCTCTCGCCACTGTGGCTGCTCATCTACCTCAACGGCACCATGTCGCTGTGGACCTATGTAGTGCCTGCCCTCTACCTGGTGATGCACGTGAGCACCTGGATAAAGCTCAACCGCCGCACAGGCACCGCCCTCAACCCCCTGCTGGGCGAGACAGCCCGCAACATGCTCATCTTCACCTTCCTGATGCTGCTGGCGTTTATATTCTAGGTTTCCAAGATATACCCCATAAAAAACTCTGGATGGTCTAAAATCCCTAGTGTTTCTAGAGATTCTAGACCATCCAGTTTTTCTACTAGAATGGACCTGGAGGTGTTACCTCTTGCGGTTTCTTACCGAGCGTGTGGCGCCCTGGTTGCTCTTTGTCTCCTTGGGTTTCTGAACCTTTCTCTTCGACTTCTTGTTGTCCTTCTTGTCGCTTGAGCTGCCGCGCTTGGTGGTGCGCTTCACGCTCTTCTCTTCCTTGGCCTCGGTAGCGTTGCCTTCCTCGTCGAGAGTCTCACCGTTCTTCTCAGCCTCAAGTTTGCGCTTTGCCTCTACCTGCGCCTGCAGTTCCTGACGCGATGGCGCCCACAGGTTCTTGTCGAAGCGGTGCAGACGCTGCTCAATAGAGTCGCGTGCGTGTGCCAGCTTAGCCGAGTCGGGGTACATCTGCATGAGCGAGAGGTTGCGCAGGTTCTTCACCTTGTAGATGTCGCCCTTGTACATCTTGAGCTTGAAGAAGTCGTCAAGATTGTATCGCATGAGGTTGTTGTCATCGTCGGTAAAGACATATTGCTGAGCAATGTAGGGACGAATCTCGTTGAGTTTCACCCAGAACATTGGGAACTTGAGCACGCCACCATAGTCATCCTCACGGTGAAGCACTGGGCACACGGCATCCACATGCGACTGCATGCGGTTGCTGCGAGTGTCGAACCACCACTTCTCGATGATGTAGTAGCTCAGGATCTCGTTGCCTGGAATGTCGGCATCCTCGATGGTGAAGATGGGGTGCTTCTCGTTGCTTCCCTTAGCCTCGGTGTAGAGGATGTGGAAGCGGTCGAGCATCTCTTTCACCTTGATGCGATACTCGTCGGTAAACATCTCTCGTCCGTCGAGATACTCATAGGCCGACACCTGGTCGTTGGCAAGCAGGCGCATGATGATGTAGAACATGCTCTGTCCGTCCTGGTTGGGTTCCTCGGGATAGTAAAGAGCCGCATTCTTGTCCTTGGTGAGGTCAAGCACGCGATAGACCACTTTCTCCCACTGCTTGTCGGCATCGCTGGGCTCACGCTGCTCATAGAAAGCCTGTGACCTTCCCGACACCTTCACCGAGCTGTCGTTTTTCTTGTCTCGACGATCCTGGCCGTCTTTCTTCACCACCTGTGCACTTGCTCCAGCAGCAAAGGCGATAACCAGTCCCAAAGCTATTATCTTTAAATATTTCATTCTATTGAGTTTATGTGTATTGACAAAACTGTTATTATTATAATCAAGCATTAGTTCACAATGATATCCATGGGCGAGATGTCGCGAGTGACACCATCGGGACCCACCGCCTTCACTCTCGAGATGAAGAAGCGGGTGCCGCGCTTCATGCGCTTGAAGCTAGCCTTCTGGCGCTCGGAGAAGCTGCTGCCAGCCGAGATTTCGGGGATTGCCTCACCCATCGAGCCAATGGAGATAGTCTCGAAACTAACCACCTTGAACTCAATGTCGAGCAGACCATCGTCGATGGCGGCATGCAATCCAGGTGCACTAAGCAGCGTGCCCTTGGCAAGACGGCCTCCCTTGAAGCGGTTGTCGCCACCCAGGGCGATATAGGGCGTTGGGTCGGGCAGTTTGCGTGCCTTGAAAGTGGTGGAGCCCACATTGGTTCTCACGCCATCAATCTCAACCGACACCGTGATCACACACTCGGCTCCCACCTGTGCCGGACGAGCAATCCAGCCGTTGCCGCTCCTGGTGAGCGTGCCGTTGGTCATCGAAGCCGAGAGAGTGCCCTCTCCCAGTCCTGGCACAGCAATCGAGACGGGGTTGTCGATACCGGTGTAGAACACGTTCATCATTGTTGCGCTCACGGTGGCAACAGGGTCGATAACGGTGTAGCTCGACTTGAAGTCGCGCTTGTAGACCTGTCCATCGGGTCCCACCATCTCGGCATAACCCGAGAAGTTGAACGTTCCCGACTGGCTGGTACCCACCTCATAGGTTCCGTTACTGTTGAGCCTTGCGCCGTTCACATAGATAGCCGGGCGCTTGGTGGAGTCGATAGCCGCCATCACAATTTGCGCCTTGTATCTAGTGCCTCTCATCACCACTCTTGACTGTGGAATGACAAATGCGTTAACCCAGTTCACTTGCATGCCCTGTGGCATGTCGATGCTGTTGATAAGGTCTTTATCGTTGGTGAGCACGAGCAGGTGATGAAGCACCTCACCCTCGGCATATCGCACGTCGTTCTGAATCTTGCTCAGCAGCGAGATGGCAGCCACCGCGGGCATGTTCTCAAAGAGCGACTCTTCCCAGGTCTTGTTGCCAATGTCGCCTTTAGTGTTGAAAGGCTCGGTGGATAGCGCCTGGCTGATGTTGTGGCTGCGGTTAGGGTCGTTGATATATCGCAGCACATAGTCACGATAGCGGTTGAGTCGCATTCTCAGTTCCATTCCTCGCCTTGTGGTGGGCGAGAGCA
Organism: uncultured Prevotellaceae bacterium; assembly: GCA_900318065.1. Taxonomy (GTDB): domain Bacteria; phylum Bacteroidota; class Bacteroidia; order Bacteroidales; family Muribaculaceae; genus Sodaliphilus. The sequence continues at coordinate 45,897 of ONIY01000002.1, read as the reverse complement.
GTACAGTGCTCACAGCGTCGAGGTTGTCACGGTTCTCGAAGTTGTCGAGTGTGGCTTTTGGCCCATCGGCCTCATGCACTATCATGAGTTTTAGGCTGTCGATGTAGTTGTAGAGCTCGTCGGTGGTGTTTCTCACATCATTTCCCGAGTTGAGCAGTTCCAGGCCCTTCTCGGGATTCTCGTCATAGAAAGTCTGCAGATTGTTCATCATCTGCAGGTTTCGTGCGGTGATGGTACGGTTAGAGCGCTTGAGACCTTCCTCCACCTGGCTGAAACCGTTGAGCACATCGTTCGAGACATTGAGCGCAAGCATGGCCGTCAAGACGATATACATGAGGTTTATCATCTTCTGACGTGGCGACATCTTCGCCAGTGACTGATTTCTTCCAGTTGCCATTACTTATAGTGTTGTGTGATTAGTTCGTTATTCGTCAATATTATTGCCAGTGTTGTATTCGTCGTAGGAGTCCTCGGCGGGAGCATTGTTGCCCATGCCAGCCATCATGTTGCCAGCCATGGGGTTGTACATGTTGACGGTCATCGCCTTGATCATCTTCTCATACACACTGTTGAGCTGCTTCATGTAGCGAGCCATCTTCTCGGTCTCGTCGCAGTAGCGTGCGCTCTCGGCAGCCGATTTCTCATACATGTCGCGAATGTCCTTCAGTCCACGGTTCACGCGGTCGATACTCTCAAGCTGCGACGAGATGCTCTTGAGCTGAATCTCGTAGATGGTGTTCAAGCCGCCCACATTGCGGTTGAGCGACTCCATCTGCTCGATGTATCCGTTGGTGTTTTGAGTGATGTTCTCGCTGTTGCTGGTAATGCTCTGGTAGCTCGAGAGCAGCGTTTGCTGAACATTGTTCAGGGCATTGGTAGTCTCGCTCAGGCGCTGCATCTGCTCGCTGATGGCAGCCATCTGCTCCAGATAGTGCTGTGTGGCCTCGGTGAGGTCGGCCATGCGCGAGAGCTGGTCGCTGGCGTTGTTCATCTTGGCGATGCTGTCGCTCAGCGACTGCGTCTGCTCCTCGCTCAGAGGAGTGCTTCCTGGCAGTCCCATTACCGACTTCACCTCCTGTGCGCTCATAGCGGCGATGGTAGCTGCCACCTCGGGGCTTGCCACCACGGTAGCGCCCCCCACTGCTGCTGGCAGTGTGATGGGTCCTTGATGAGCGGCAGGCTGTGCCTCGCCATCTTGTGGCACCTCGGGAGGCATAGCGCCTTCCTCGCCAGCTACTGTGCCGTCGCCAGTGATGTCGCCATTGATGGTGACACTGCTACCTCCCGAGAAGGGAGGACGGTCGTCGGGGTCGCCGGTGTCGAGAATTGGGAACACATCTTCCCAGTGGTATTCTTTCTCGGGACGCTCAAATGCAGTGATGATAAACATGAGCACCTCGGTACCCATACCAATGGTGAGCAGCAAGTTACCCATGGGAAGGTGCAAGATCTTGAACAATGCACCCCAGATAACGATAGCGGCACCTATACTGTAGGCAAAGTTGAAAAAGCGTTGAGTAACCATTTGCCTTTTTCTCTTGCGCTGAGTTCTAACTTTATTTTTCTCCGTAACCATTGTATTGATATGTTAAGTTGAAAAAAGTGTGTGTGTGTTATGCGAGATTTATGGTTTTATCGCGAGATTAGTCGCAGCAGTTGTTTTTACGTTTCGACTTGGTGAAGCCCACCTTGGTGCGCACGCAACGGAAGCCTATGTAGGAACGCTGCTCGTTCTGATACTCCCACATGCGAATGTCGCTGCGAATGTTGTGTGCAACGTCTTTCCAGGAACCGCCTCTCACGATCTTGCGCGACATCTTGTAGGGGTCTTCGCGTGCCACGTTGTAGCGATACTCGGGGTTGAGGTCGTTGGTCATCAGGTCGATGCTCTCGGTGTAGCTGGTCGAGGTCCACTCGCTCACGTTACCCGCCATGTCGAAGAGGCCGTTGTCATTAGGCTCATAGGTACCCACCGGCGAGGTGATGATGCTTCCATCCCTCACGTAGTTGCCCTCGTTAGGCTTGAAGTTGGCATAGAAGCAGCCTTCGTCCTCGGTGAGAGGCAAGGCGCCGTCCCATGGGTAGATGTTCTCGTTCTTGCCAGCGCGTGCGGCATATTCCCACTCGGCCTCGGTGGGCAGGCGGAAAGGCTCGATGTAGACGCCTTCCTTGCCCAGCGACTTCTTGAGGAACTCGGTGCGCCAGTGGCAGAAGGCGTTGGCCTGCTCCCAGCTCACTCCCACCACGGGATGGCTGTTGTAGTTGCCGTTGGCAAAATACAGTCGCACGTAGGGCTCGTTGTAGCTGTTCTCAAAGTCGTTGATCCAGCAAGTGGTATCGGGGAAGATGTTCACGATATAGGTGTTGACGAAGTCGTAATCGCTCTGCAGGGTGCGAGTGATAGTCTGGCGGATGATGCGCCCGTCGTCGTCGATGTAGGCGGTGTCCTTGCTGATGGTGGGATTAGTGGTGGGCACTGCATGGTCGGTGTTATAGTCGCGCTGTGTGGGGTCGAAGCGGTTGCGACGCTTGGCGGCCTCGGTGAGGTTGTAAACCTCGTAGCGGTAGTTCATCTGGCGTGGGTCAAGTTCCTTCTTGCCAGTGATGGGGTTGATGCGATACACACTCTCGATAGCCCTCTCCTCATCCTCGCTGGGGTTCTTCCAGGGGATGTTTCGGCTCCAGTTCAGGTGTGGAGTGATGGGGTTGCCTTCCTTGTCCTCCTCGATTTTAAACTCCTCGTTGCCGCCGTAGGCAGGGTCGGCGAGTCGCTCGCGGATGATAGAGTCGCGCACCCAGTACACAAACTGCTTGTACTTGCTGTTGGTGACCTCGTTCTCGTCCATCCAGAAGGCGTCGACGCTCACGCCACGTGCTGTGGAGTCGATTCCCCACAGCGAGTCGCGCTGCGATGGTCCTTCTTTCATCGAGCCGCATTCCACGAGCACCATGCCATAGGGCGTTGGCTCCGAATAGGTAACGGCTCCCACTCCAGTCACTTCGCCACCTCCACTGTTAATCGACTTGCGAATTCCACTGCAAGAGGCTAATGCGATTATCGCTAAAAGAAAAATCAATAACTTTTTCATTATATTTTTTGTGTATATGTTTTCTTGTTCTGTTGTTTACCAGTTTGTGTGAGCATCACATGATGCGAATGCTGCGGTGCTTGTTCTTGTTCACCTCGCCCATGTTGAGCTTGACGTTATAGTTCAATATCAATTCATGACTGCCATGAGTGGCTTTGTTCATCGACGAGATGGGAAAATCGTAGGCATAGCCCACAAAGAAATTCTTGAACTCGGCGCCAATCATAGCACTCACGGCATCTTTATGCCTATAGCCCACTCCCGCGCTCAGGAACTTGTTGTAGCGGAAGCGTGCTGTTGCCTCGGCTTGCCAAAACTTGGTGTCGGTCTTGACAAGAATTGAGGGCTGTATTTCAAATAACGTATTTTTTATGGGAATATTGCTACCTGCCATTAAATAAAAGAAGCGGCCGGTGTCAAACTCATATAAATCCTCCTCGTTCTCTCCCGCCTTGAGGGTGATGGTGGGAGCGGTGACGTGGGTGGCCGAGGCGGCTACCCAGAACCACTTGTGGACAAACGACACGCCGGCAGCCACATCAAGTGCACGGCCATCGACCACGCCCTTGGGAATGGCATCGTCGACGCTGGTGTGATAATTGTTGTTCTCGGGAATCCTAATGGAGTCGCCCTTGAAGACCTGATTGATCAATCCCAGCTGGACTCCCACGCTCAGCGTTCCGCCCAGCATTTTCTTCTTCCATGCCAGCTGTGCGGCAATGGTCTGCGAGCTGAACAATCCCACGCTCTCCTGTTGCAGCAGCAGTCCTGTGCCCCATCGCTTGCCCAGGAACTTGAAGGGCATGTCGGCAAGGGCAAAGAAGTCCATGGGAGCGTGCTTCACCCCCAGCCACTGCAGCTTGCTGCCGGCAGTGATGTGGATGAAGTCGACATTGCCTATCGACGATGGGTTATAGTAGGATGGCAGCGCCCAGTACTGCGTGAGCTGTGCGTCGATTTGCGCCGCCGCCTTGAAATGCCCAGCACTCAGCAGCAGCGTCACCGCCAGCACAAGAGTCGATATGTGAGATTTCTTTATTAGCATTGCGTTGTTTTATTCAAAATAGAACGTGAGCACCACCATGCTGTTCTTCACCTTGCTCATGCTCTTGGTGAAGACCTCCATGGCGGGGTTGTCCTGCAGGTCGGGACGATTGGTCTCGAGCAGGTTCTTGAGTCCAAAGCAGAACTTCACCTCGGGGCACAGCTTGAAGAACGGCAGGTAAAAGTCGCATCCCATGCCCACGGTGAGCATCACGTCAAAGTCCTTGAGGCGCATCTGCTCAGGGCGCTCCTTGCTCAAGTCATAGACTGCCATGGCGCCACCGGTGAAATAGGGTCGTATGTTGTGATACCGCTTAGCCGAGAACTTGATGTCGACGGGCACCACAATGTAGGTAGCCTTCACGTTCTGGCTCTGTTTCCTGATAGTGGGCTCCAAGGCTTCCTCGGGGGCAAAGGCGTTGAAATATTTCACCACTTTGTTGCCAAAGTACATGCCTGGCGAGAATCGCAGGTTGAAGTGGTTGGAAAGCCTGATGTCGGCAAGCACATTCACGCAGAAGCCTGGCGAATGGTTAGGGACATCGGCAAACCATGACTGCCCGTCCTCGCTGATGAAGCCGTTGTTGGTGATTTTCAAGTCTTGGAAATTGGCTCCCACCGAGAAGCCATAGTGCACCTTCTTCATGTCGGCATACTGGCGGTTCAAGATCTTGTCGTTGTCTTGAGCAAGAGCCGTCAGTGCCATGAAAAGCAGAGCAATAATAGCGATATGTCGGTAGTTGAGAGTTTTCATCTTAACTATTATAACGCATTTTTTGTGCTCTTATTGCAAATTGTTGTAACAAATCGATAGGTGAGACTTTATTTTTTGGCGCCCGACGCCAGCCTGAGCATGGGTTTAGTGTACCAATAATGCACTGCAGCCGCCAGCACAATGAGCATGGGAATGTGAGTGACGAAGCTGTAGTCATATATCATGATGCCATAGTGGCCAAAGAATGGTGCGATGACGTAGCAAAAGGCGTTGTTGACCACCTTCTGGAGGATGTACATCTCGAAACTGATGGTTCCGAGCCACACCAGCGGCTTGATGCTCAGCAACTTGCCCAGCAGTCCCTCATGGCCGCTGAGCGAGTAGCTTGTTGTGAGGAAGAGCAAGGCTGGAATCCACCATAGTGGGGCGTTCTCGAGCTTGAGGCTAGCGATGTCGCCACTGGCGTGCCATGCAATGAAGGCTGCCACCACGGCAATGGCGGCGAGCTCCAGCAGCGAGGCGTTGGCAAGCGAGATGTTCTTCAGCTTCTCTCTTGTGTTGAGCCGCCTCAGGGTTATGCCCAGCGCCATTCCCAGCGAGTAGTCGACCAGGCGGGTGAGTGGGCACACATAGGTGTAGTCGCGCACCGTCTCGCTGGCGCAGCATTCCAGTGCCGTCACTGCCACACATGCCACAGCCAGCACCGTCCACACCACCTTGAGCGACCCGCGGCTCATCCATCGCAGCAGCCACGGGGTGAAGATGGTGGCGGTGAGCAAGGTGCTCATGAACCATGCGTGAGGGTTGAAATTGTAGTACACGCTCTCGCTGGGGAACCACGACTGCAGCAGCAGCAGGTGCACGGGGAATTGCCATGAGTAGTTGAACTTGTGCATCATCACCAGGTCGATGACCACCAGGCAGGCAAGAGAGAGCCACACCAGCGAGAAGATGCGCCACAGGCGATTGCGGTAGTAGCTCGCCACCTGGGTTATCTCGTCTTGCTTGAGCCCCACAAGGAATCCGCTCACCATCAAGAAGAAAGAGATGCCCAGCAGGGTCATCTCATGAAACTCGTGATGGCCAAAGTGGAAGCACACGATGCACAGGGCAAAGATGCCACGGCAAGAGTTGATGGGCTTGATAATCGACATAGCGAGAAGGCTGCTTGGGCTAATTTAATAAAGATGTGTAGTTGTTCTTGTAGGTAAAGAGGCCCTTAATCCAGTAAGCGACATTGACGATGGGGCGCCACACGATGAAGAGCGGTGTGGAGAAGAACAGCAGCGGCAAGCGCAGCAGGTAGCAGTTCCTGAAGGTGGTGAGCATCGTTGGCAGCCAAGTGAGCAGGAAGATGAAGGCGGCAGCAGCGACAACCGCCAGATTGGTGTATGCCATGGCAATGCTTGTTGCCAGGGCAGCCAGACGCAGGTAGTAGAGCACCGACATGAGAGCCTGGGTGCGGAACTGCGACTTGTATTTCACATGACGAGAGGTGAAGTCGCGGCGCGACTTGAGGATGCTGTGAGCATGTGGAACATCGTCGAAATGCGCTGTGGCAAAACTAGGTGGCAGCAGTTCTAGCCTGGTGTTCCTGCCATTGCTTATCTCGCTCACGAAGATGTCGTCGTCGCCCCATTTCTTGTCTTGCGACTGAGAGAAGCCCTTGTTGGCGAAGAACGCTTCCTTGCGATAGGCGAGGTTGTCGCTGGTGCCACGGTACACCCTGCCATTGATGGCGCTCACGAGCCATTGCATCGATGTCATCATCTCGTCGAAGACGCGGAAGTTCTTCCCTGGCCCGCGGTCGTTGCTGTAGTCGAAATGAGAGTAGCCGAGCACCACGTCGACCCCAGGGCCAAAGTTGCGCATCATCGCCATGAGCCACCGGTCGCTATGAATCTGGCAGTTGGCATTAATGGTGAGAATCACCTCATTCTTAGCCTTCTTGATGCCTTGCATCACCCCCAGCTTCTTGCGTGAGATGTTGCGGGTATTGTCGGGGACGGTAGTCACATCCAGATTGTCGAAGTATACCATCATGTCGCCCACCAGGTCCTTGGTGCCGTCGACCGAGGCATCGTCCACGACGATTACCTCATAGGGTGCGGGATACTTCTGCCGCATGATGGTGGGCAGGAACTTGTTGAGCCATTTCTCGTCATCGTTGGCAAAGACGAGGATCGACACCGCGGGCAGGTCGTCGGGCGCAAGGTAGCGGCGTGTGCGTTCCTCATATTTCATGAACTTCAACAGCCTCATGCTGCGGCGGTTATACCACACCACCCACACCAGCGACAACACCAGCGCCACACCCAGCAGCGACAATATTATATAATGTATATCAAGCGAAAATGTCATTTACCCTTTCTATCTACTCTAAAAGTGATTTCTTAAAAATTTCGCTGCAAAGTTACTAAATACTTTTCAGTTTTCTATTTTTTGTGAACAACTAATTCAATAATTGCGTGATTTCCTCGTGCCTCGTTCCACTTTCCACCTTCTTCGTTCCACCTTCCACGTTTCGCGGGCGCAAAAAAACATGGAACCTTCACTTGTTGCGGTGGGGATTCCATGTTGTTTTACCCTGTTCCAGAGTGTCTTTTTTTAGACTTCGTCCTTTTTCTTGTTCTTCTCGAGGATGTCGAGTGCCATGTCAAGGATTGTGGGGTCGTCTAGGACAACGATGCCTCCATCGGGTCCTGGCTCGATGTGCACTCCCATGTGGATGCCAAAGTCATAGTTTGACCCGCCAAAGTAGTTTCTTACTGTTTGAACGCTGAGGTTCAACTTCTCGGCAATCACGTGGGTAGAGCCTTCGGGCAGACTGGCCTTGATGCGACGAAGCTCATTGAAAGTAATGGTTTTGGGCATAATAGTATTGATTTTTATTATTCAGAAAACTGTGTTGTTTTGAAAATGTGCTATAAAGGTAGTACTTTTTTGTCAATTGACGACAAAAAACATGATTTTTTTTGATTTATAGTTAGTCTACCGCCTAAGTAGTGGTTATGAAAACAGCCCAAACGGCAAGGATTGTGATGTTGATGACGGCGGCATAGATCAACTGCCGGGACTCGTTGTAGGAGAATGAGACACTGCCCCACTCGGGGTGTTTCTTGCCAAACCACACGAAGATGCGATAGACCAGCCAGGCTGCGAGAAATCCCAGTATGGCACCGCACACGATGTCGCCCGGGTAGTGCACGCCCAGATAGATGCGGCTGTAGCACATGAGCGTAGCCCACACCACCATTGTCCAAGTGAAAAGCCTGTTCTTGAAGATCATTGCCAGCAGCAGGGCGATGCCAAAGCAGTTGGCGGCATGGCTTGAGACGAATCCAAAGGGCCCGCCGCGATATCCGTTCACGATGTGGATTGTTGACTGCAGGCTCTCGTTGTGCGATGGTCTTGCCCTCTCCACCAGTGGCTTGATGATGGATGCCGACACCTGGTCGGCGATAAGGATTACCAGCGCAATGGCGAGCACCACAGCAACTGTCTTCCTCCATCCTTTCTTGAAATAAAGGAGGTAGAGCAACATGAGAATCATGGGAATCCACGTCGCTATCTTAGTCACGAGCCACATGAAGCTGTCGAAATAGGCGGCATGCCACCCGTTTATTGCCGAGAAAATGCCGGCATCAAATTGTTGTAGTGCATCCATTGGGTGTCAGTTGTCAGTTGTCAGTTATCAGTAATTAGTTGTCAGTTGTCAGTTTTTTAGTAAAATAGTTGAATAGTTGAGTAGTAGAGCAGTTGAGAACTCTTCCCTCTCACCTCTCACCTAGTCTCGCCACAATCTTCCATAAACTATAAACTATCAACCATAAACTAAATTATATTGTTTCTTTGTCTTTGCTTGACTTGCTCATCCAGCCTTGCTTGCCGTCGGGGGCCTCGATTTTGTACCACACTGGGTTGCTGCCCTTGAGCAGGATGGAATCGACAATCTCTACCTTGGTGCCCTCGCGCAACGTGAATGCGACAGCCTCCTCCTTGTTGTTGATGTTGTGGATGGGTGGGGTCTTGAGGGCAGGCGCCTTGTCGGTCATGATGATGGCATAGTGGGTGCCTGTACAGCGGTTGTGCATGTAGATGGAACACACCAGTGCGAGAATCATAATGGCAGCCATAGCGATGGCACCAAAGAACCCCACCTTGCGCAATGTCACGTTGTCGACAATGCGGTAGCAGGCGATGCCAGCGAGCGCGAGCAGCAGCGCAATGAAAGCCGTCACTGCCCAGGCGTTGCTCGAGGCTCGGCTCACCCAGTCGCCCAGGAGCGACGAGAAGTAGTTGGCGCCATTATCGTCGACGAGCTGTGCCTTCTCCCTGACAAACTGCACGTTGAATCGCGCGTCGGCGTTGCCTGGATCGAGCTTTAGGGCTTTCTCATAATAGAGAATGGCTCCAGCGCGGTCGTTGAGGCGGTAGTAGGCGTTGCCCATGTTGTAGAACAGCTGTGCCGATGCGCCGTCGCTCATCGCCTTGTGATACAACTCCACAGCCTTCTTGTACTGCTTGGCCTCATAGGCCTTGTTTCCCTGCTCCACAAGGCTGTTTCCTGCCGCCATCGCGCCCAGTGCCATTGTCACAGCGGCGATTAGAGTAATAGCTCGCATAGTAGTGGTTGAGTTATCGTTTTTAGCACGTTTCACTTTCTCGAGATTGTCGATGAGCATAGCGCAGTCGTCGTAGACCTGCGACATGTTGCTCGACTCCAGGTCGGGGGCATATTGAGCAAACTCGCACGTCTCGAGCATGCGCATGGTGTCGCCAATGTGCTGCTCGGCGAATCCAAATCGCTCCATCTCGCTGGCGATATTGTCCTTGCTGAGCTCAGAGACTGGAATACTGAGTTTGTCGCCCAAATAGCCCCACAGTGCGGTGAGCGTCTCGGTGTAGAAGCCGTTGCGGTCGTTGCGCAGCATGAGAGCTTGGGCGTTCTTGAGACGTCGCTGCGCGAGTTTGCTGGCGCGCCGCTTGCGCATGAGCGAGGTGTTGGCACGCGTCTTCTCCATCTTGCCAAACGCGATGAGTCCAGCCACCGCCGCCAGGATTGCGAGCAGCGCCAGGAGCCAGTAGGTCCAGCTGGTGATGAAGAACGACTGCGACTTGCTGAGCGCCTGGCTGCCCTTGTCGATGTCGCGGATGTCCATGTTGCGCAGCTTGTAGTGAGCCGAGGGCTTACCCTCGCCCTTAGCCACCTTTAAGTTGTAGCCCTCGATGCGCAGACTGTCGTACTGCTGCGTCTCGGTATTGAAATAGACGAAATAGCTGTCGGGAATCTTGAAGTCGCCCACAAACTGCGGGATGAACATGTAGTCAAACGTTACCGAGCCACTCACGTTGCCGCCCGATGGCGACATGTTGATGGTGTTCTGCGGGTCGTAGGTGTCAAACTCCTTGGGCATGTCGACCACAGGATTCTGGATATACTTGAGGTTGCCCGTGCCATTAACGATGATGCTATAGGTGGCAGGGGCATAGGTCTTGAAACTCGTGGGATTGATGCGAGAGTCGACCGAGAAAGTGCCCACGGCACCGCTGAAGTTGGCTGGCTTGGGCTCGGGCAGCGGCCTGATGTTGACGCTCGCCGAGTTGCTCGACACCTTGATGTTGATGGGCACAGGCTTAGAGATGCTGCCAATTGGTGTGCTGTAGACGTCATACTGCACCAGCTGCACATCGAAGTCACCCGACGTGATGGTCAATGTTCCCGACTCCTGCGGGTAGAGGATGCACTTCTTGAGTTCGGCAGTGGCATATCGCTTGCCGTTGATCATCTCCACCTGCTGGTAGTTGTTGCTCACCTGCAGTTCCTCGATAAGGAAACCATTGAACGATGGTTGCTGTGTGCAACGGAACCCCGACACGTTGTAGCGAGTGTACAACTTGATGGTGCACACCACCGCCTCCTGCTCGTAGACCACATCCTTCGACATGCTTATCCTGACGAAGAAGTCGTTGGGGTCGACACCCGAGCCTGCCGTCTGCTTCATGGGGTCGGTAAAGTCGGGGGCATTGCTTGGCGACGATGGTTGTGGCGCTTGCTGTGCTGGCGATGACTGCTGCATCGATTGTGAGGGCGTGCTTCCTGCCGAGAGCACCTCGATGGTCACAGGCCTGGTAGTGAGGCGCTTGCCATTGGCAACAATCGATGCCGAGCCCAGCGTGTGCCGTCCTGGTTTCTCTGCCCTGTAAGTCATGGTAATCACCTGCGAGTAGCTGCTCGACATGCTGCCGTTGATGCTCGACATGCTCATGCTCGTCGACACCTCAGGCCCGTAAAGCAGTTGCATCCCCTCAAAATCGGGCAGCGAGAGACTCGAGCCGTCGGCTCCGTCGAGCACAAACTCCACCCTGAACACGCCACCTGCCGCCACCTGGCTGGGCGCCTGCACCCTGAACGATGCCGCGCTGGCAGCCATTGCAACAAGCATTATAAACAGTACCGATATTATTTCTCGTCTAAAATTCATAACCTATAGATTAATAATTTGCCTGCAAGAAAAGGAAATGGCATTACCACTTGTTGCGCGTTGCCCGGCGCTCACTCTCACGCTGCCGCTCTCCCATCTGGTAGATGCGCTGCTGAGTTTGCTTCTCCTTGTCCTGCATAGCCTTGAGAACCTGCTGCACGCTGCGCTCGTCCATGTTGATGGGTTGTCCCTGCTGGTTGCCCTGTCCTCCCTGCTGCTGGTCTTGCTTGCCCTGCTCGGGATTGGCCTTGTCCTGGTTGCCCTGCTGGTTTTGCCCTTGCTGGTCCTGGCCTTGCTGCTGGTCGTTCTTGTCCTGCTGGTTCTTATCTTGATTGTCTTGATTGTTCTGGTCTTGGTTTTGCTTGTCTTTATCCTGGTTCTCGTTTTGGTCTTGGTTGTTCTTGTCCTGCTGCTGTTGCTGTTGTTCCTGCTTCTTGAGTTGTGCCATGCGCAGGTTGTAGCGCGAGTCCTCGTCGGTGGGCACTGCCCTGAGCGCGTTCTTGTAATCCTCGATAGCGCGGTCATATTGCTGGGCGTTATAGGCAAGATTGCCCTTATTGTAGTGAGCCATCATCTTCAGCTGCTTGCTTGGAGTGATCGACGCAGCATAGGAAAAGAGCGAGTCGGCGCGCTGTAGGGCCCCGGTGGAGTCGCCGGCAGCCGCCTGCTTGGCGATGGCAAGCCCCATGTTATAGGCAGCGACTGCCGAGCCAGGATTGGCTTGCAGCGCCTTGCTGTATTCTACCTCGGCATCGGCATAGTTCTCATCGGCAAAAAGCTTGTTGCCCTGACGAATGAAGTTGCGCTCAGCCTTGTTTGACTCGGGCTGCAGCGGTGTGTCCTTGTCATCGCCACAACTTGCCACAACACATGCCATTAAGACCAGAAAAATCAGAAATATGTTTTTACTCGACGTTAGCATTTTTCGTTTCCTTGAATTTAAAAAAGTCATGTTTAGCCAGCCATGGGTTCTTGCGGTTAAACAAGAGCACATTGGCAATGAGCAGCACAAGTGCTATCCATGCAAAAACCGGGAACTGCTCATCGTTCTTGGTGAAAGTCACTTGCGAGAGGCTGGTGCTCGCCAGTTTCTTGAGTGTGTCGTCGAGCACCTCGACGGCGTCGGTGGCGTTGCCCTGAATGTAGGTGCCCTTGCCAGCCCGCGCAATCTCTTGTGCCTTACCCTCTTCGAGTCGCGATATCACCTGCGTGCCGTCGTCGGCGACCATAAAACTGCCGTCGCCAGTGGGGATGGGCGCGCCCTCACATGTTCCGATGCCTATCACATTCACCTGGATGTCGTTGCTCTGCGCCCGCTTGGCAGCCTCCACGGCATCGTCCTCATAGTTCTCGGCATCGGTGATAATGATAATCGCCTTAGACGCCTTGCTGTCCTTAGAGAACGCTGTCATCGACAGGTCGATTGCCGAGCCAATGGCTGTTCCCTGCAATGGCACCATGCTCGTCTTGATGCCGTTCAAGAACATCTTGGCGCTCTGGCCGTCGATGGTCATGGGCATCTGCATATAGGACTTTCCAGCAAATACCACCAGCGCCACCTTGTCGCTGCGCAAGCGGTCGATGAGTTTTTCCATTATCATCTTGGAGCGTTGCAGTCGCGACATTCCCTGCGGATCGCTGGTGCTGCTGGCGTTCATCGAGTTAGACACGTCCATGGCAATCACCACCTCAATACCGTTGACGTTGCCGGTGCTCTTTCTGGCGGCGCCGGCACGTGGCCTGGCAAGAATGATTACCGCCATAGCAAGCAGCAGCAGTATTATCGTGAGCCGCACAATGTGCTTGCGCGACGACACAGTGGGCATGAGTTGTCTCACCTGCTCCTCCCGTCCAAAGGCGGCGAGTTTGCGCTTGCGCGACCACCGCTCAAGCAGGTACAATCCCGCCACCACTGGCAGGATTACCAGCAGATAAAGAAATTCAGGATTTGCAAAACTAAACATTAGTGTTCTCCTATTTTTACTAGTGCTAAGGAATGGACCTGAGCACGGTGTATCTAATAATAGCGCACAGCGTGAGCAACAGCAGCAAGGCAAGAGCCCAGGGCTGGTAGTTATCGTCCATCTGGCTGTGCTGCTGCACGTCCATGCGTGTCTTCTCTAGTTTGTCAATCTCGGCAAAGATGTCCTTGAGCACCCGCTTGCTGGTGGCGCGGAAGTACTTGCCGCCAGTGATGCGGGCAATCTCCTGGAGCGACTTCTCGTCAATCTCCACACGCTGCTGTGTGTAGGTTATAGTGCCGCCAATGCTCATGGTGGGATAAGGCGCCATGCCCATCGTTCCCACGCCAATGGCATAAATCTTGATGCCATATTTCAAGGCTATCTTGGCCGCCGTCAATGGTCCCACCACGCCGGTGTTGTTGCTGCCGTCGGTGAGCAGGATGATGCTCTTCGACACCGCCTTGCCGTCCTTGATGCGGTTGATGGCGGTGGCAATGCCGTCGCCCACGGCGGTACCGTCTTCAAGCATGCCAATCTGCAACTCGCCTATGTTGTTGACCAGTGTGGCGATATCGTTGGTCATAGGCACTTGAGTGAAAGCCTCGCCGGCAAACACCACAAGACCGATGTTGTCGCTGGTGCGGTTGCTCACAAACTTGCTTGCCACGTCCTTGGCAGCCTCCAGGCGGTTAGGGCTGAAGTCGCGTGCGAGCATACTGCCGCTCACGTCGAGCGAGAGCACGATGTCGGTTCCCTCGATATTGGTCTTTGACCAACTGTTGCTCGACTGCGGGCGGCACAGGATAATCACCAGGCATGCGAGAGCCAGCATCTCGAGGGCGAAGAGCACATGACGCATCCACTCCCTCCAGCTGTGGCCCATGTTGTCGAAGGCCTGAGTGGTGGGCAGGCGCAGTGTGGGGTCGCTCTTGCGGTCCTTGAGCACATGCCACACCGTGAGTGGCACGATGAGCAGCAAGAGCCACAACAGTCCAGGGTGCATGAAATGCATGTCGCTTATCATTGCTCTGCCTCCTTTCCTGTCTCGTCAACCTGAGGCACCGGTTTAGTCGCCTCAACGAAGTTCACGGCCCGCTGGTAGGCAATCTCGTTGTCGTCGGCAAGAGTGTGCATCTTGGCAAACTTCACAAAGTCGGCAATCTCGAGCACATCCTTGAGCTGGTCGTTGGCGATATGCGCCTCCTTGTTCTGCTTTATTTTATCCATAATCTGGCTCGAAGTCATCTCCACGGCGTTGATGCCAAAGCGGCGGTCGATGTAGACGCGCAAGATGTCGGTCAAGCCAGTGAAATACTCCTTCTCCTGCCCATTTTGCCACAGGTTGCGGCTCTTGAGAGTGGTGAGGGCAAGCATTGCCTCCTCATAGGGCGGCAAGCGCTTCTTGACGGGTTTCAACGGGTTGATGCCCTTCTTGTACCAGTGGTAGTAGGCAAAGATGCCAAAGGCAATGAGCACCAGCCCAGCGAGCCATGCCCACCAGTAGTCGCTAATGAAATCAGGCACCCAGTCAAGCAGCTTGAATGGCACAGTAGCGATGGGCTTGAAATCCTTGATGCTGCCGTTGGGGTCAACCTTGATGGAGTCGACGGCGAGCGTGAGCGACTGGCTCTTGATGGTGTCGCGACCGGTCACATACAGCAATGGCGGCAGCTGATACACTCCCGGGTCAAAAGCCTGCAAGGCAATGTCGCGCTTGATTTGCACTCGGTTGTTGTCGAGCATGGCAGTGTCGGCACGGCCCTTGTCGGCAATCTCCACCTTGGAGTTGAGCGTGTCGCCAAGCAAGGTGAGCAGCAAGCCATTCACCTCCTTGTCTTGAACAATCTCGATGTGCATAGTGGTGGTCTTTCCCATCACCACCCTTGCCGAGTCGAGTTTTACCGAGACCGAGGTGTTGCCTGCATGGGCGGTGACCATCGCCACCAGCAGCAGTATTATGCTTATTATATATCGTTTAAAACACTTCATAGATAATCTTGAAACTGAAAAAGTCACCTCATCCGCGCTTCTTGAACAGCGCCATGAGCGATTTCACATAGTCCTCGTCGGTAGCCACCTGGGCGAGGTCGATATTGCTGCGAGTGAGGATGTCGCTCATCGCCTGCTGGCGCTCATACCACCAGCGGTCGTAGGCCTGACGCACGCGCCGGCTGCTGGTGTCGATCCAGCGCTCGGTGTCGCGCTCGGCATCCTGCACCTTGACGAGCCCCACATTGGGCAAGTGCGCCTCGCGCTTGTCGTAGACCTGCAAGGCAATCACATCGTGCTTGTGGTTGGCTATCGACATGCTCTTATAATAGTCCTGAGAGTCGAGGAAGTCGCTGATGACAAACGCCGTGCAGCGCTTCTTGATGCCACTGGTGAGGTACTCCAGCGCGAGGTTGAGGTTGGTGCCACGATTCTCGGCCTTGAAGTTGAGCAACTCGCTGATGACGCGCAGGATGTGCTTGCGCCCCTTTTGAGGCGGGATGAATTTCTCTATCTTGTCGCTAAAGAGCAGCACTCCCACCTTGTCGTTGTTCTCGATAGCCGAGAACGCCAGTGTGGCGGCAATCTCGGTCATCACGTCCTGCTTCGACTCGCCCACGGCACCAAAGTTCTTGCTGCCGCTCACGTCCACAACGAGCATCACGGTGAGTTCGCGTTCCTCTTCATAGACCTTGACATAGGGCCTGTTTTGACGAGCGGTGACGTTCCAGTCGATGTCGCGCACATCGTCGCCATACTGATACTCGCGCACCTCGCTGAAGGTCATGCCACGCCCCTTGAAAGCGGTGTGGTACTCTCCAGCAAAGATGTTTTGAGACAGTCCCTTGGCCTTTATCTCAATCTTGCGTACCTTCTTTAACAATTCACTTCGTTCCATCGTCTTGATAGATGAATCAGACCAAAAACAGTTGACCGAAAACTAATCACCAATCACTGTCACTAAAACTGAAAACTGATTACTGATTACTGACAACTGATTACTGACAACCACTATGGCACTGCAATCTTGTCGAGGATGTTGCTAATAATCTCGTCGGCGGTAATATTGTTGGCCTCGGCCTCATAGCTCAATCCCAGGCGGTGGCGCATCACGTCGTGACACACAGCGCGCACGTCCTCGGGGATCACATATCCACGACCACGCAAGAAAGCATAGGCTCTCGCTGCCAGTGCCATGCTGATAGAGGCACGTGGCGAAGAACCAAAGGAGATGATGCTCTTGAGGTCGTTGAGGCCATACTCGTCGGGGAAACGGGTGGCAAAGACGATGTCGACGATGTAGCGTTCGATCTTCTCGTCGATGTAGATTTGCTTCACCACGTTGCGCACGTCAACGATGTCGGCAGGGCTTACAAGTGGTGTTATGTGTGGCTGGCTTGCGCCAATGTTCATCCTGATGATGTCTTTCTCCTCCTGACGGTTGGGGTAGCCTATCACCACCTTCATCAAGAAACGGTCGACTTGTGCCTCGGGCAAGGGATAGGTGCCCTCTTGCTCAATGGGGTTTTGGGTTGCCATTACCAGGAATGGCTCGTCGAGCTGGAAGGTGTTGTCGCCAATGGTGACCTGACGCTCCTGCATCGCCTCGAGCAGCGCGCTCTGCACCTTGGCAGGAGCACGGTTAATCTCGTCGGCGAGAACGAAGTTGGCAAAGACTGGTCCCCGCTTCACCTCAAACTTCTCCTTCTGGATACTGTAGACCATGGTGCCAATGACGTCGGCAGGCAGCAGGTCGGGGGTGAACTGGATGCGGCTGTACTTGGCATCGATTAATTGCGACAGCGTCTTGATGGCGAGCGTCTTAGCCAGACCTGGCACGCCCTCAAGGAGCACATGTCCGTTGGCCAGCAATGCAATAAGCAACGAGTCGATGAGATGCTTTTGGCCAACGATGGTTTGATTCATTCCCTGTGTGATAGTGTTGACAAAACTGCTCTTAGTGGCAATGATGTCGTTTAACTCTCGAATATTTACTGTTTCACTCATAATAGGGTCTATGTGTGTATATGTATAGATGTTATTTTTTTATTTGCAAAATTATCATTTTGCTCAATACTGCAGTATAAAAAGCGCGTTAATTAATAATATTTTTGAGTTATAAATGTTAAAATATTGCCACATTTAACATTCCTAAAGTTAATGTCACATTTCTATAGAAATTGATGCGCCACAATTGGCGCTGCTGGCGCTATTTTTTTGAAATTTTCATTTGCGAGAATGGCTAATATTCACTATTTTTGCACCACAATGGAAAATCTCGACCTTGACATATTCAACCTGCTCGACACGCAGCCCCAACCGGCACGCGGCACCCTGCTTGTGGCAAAGCCCACGGTGGAGGACCTGTGCTTCAAACGCAGCGTCACGGTGCTCGTCGACCACGACGATGTGGATGGTTCGATGGGAGTCATCGTCAACAAGCCCACCCGGTTCACCCTCAACGAACTGGTGCCCGAGGTGGTGTGCAACGAGACTATCCCACTCTACCTGGGAGGGCCAGTGGGTACCAACATGCTGTTCTTTGTGCACTCGCTGGGAAAAGACGCCATCCCTGGCAGCGAGCAAGTGGCGCCAGGACTGTACTTTGGTGGCGACTTTGAGTTGATGAAACTTTTTCTTGCCAACGGCGAGAACGTGAACCAGAAGGTGAAGTTCATGGTGGGCTACAGCGGGTGGACCAAGGGTCAACTCGACAACGAGGTGAGCCGCCACGACTGGGCAGTGCTCAAAGGCGATGTCGCAGCACTGGTGATGAGCGACGCTAACGAAGACATGTGGCGCAACGCCGTGGCACGCTTTGGCGACCAGTACCGCCTGTGGGATGCCTGGCCCGATGACGTGAGCATGAACTGACCTTCATGCAACACTTGTCTTATCTCACACTTCTCCCTTTTTAAACTTAGCATAGAAGTCGGCATAGTCAGGTATGCCTACTAATTGTGCGCCTTTCTTGGTCGCCATCTTGTCGGGTAGCGGCATGATGCCCACTCTAGGGAGGTCCATCCTGTCGGCATCAAAGCATGTGTCAATGGTGATGTCGCCCGTGCGGTGCGCTATTGTGTGTTGCTCACACGCCTGCTTGAGTTTCCCGATTTGCTCATCGGTCAACGCTTTGAGCAAGGTGTCGCGAATGGCATCAACCAATTTTGAGGCCTTGGGACCATGGAGGTAATCATCGCCATCACCATCCCTCTCTGCGTCATGAAGATAGGCAAAAGCCATTATCACATCCAGGTCGGCGCCTTCTTCCCACAGCAAATAGCCAAATCTAGCAACCCGGTCCCAGTGCTCCACTCCATGAGCGCGTCCTGCTTGCCATCGACTGGCAGTAAAAGAGCGCAGCTTGGTGACATTCAGCTTATTATTCTCTTCTTGCTTATCCTGTACTCCCATCTCAAAAGACCTTATAATTCCTTCTCTAAAACACTAGTTGCATTATTTCTACATCGTGCACCTCGGTGCCATGGTTAATCCATTTCTTGAGAAGACCCGCGCTGGTGAACCCATGCTTCTTGAGCAGCGAAGCGCATGCCGTATTATCCACTGGCACAAGGGCATAGAGCTGGAAAAGTCCCAAATAGTCACGCACGTAACCAATGGTAAGCCTCAGCGCCTCGTCGCCCAGGCTCTTGCCCTGATGAGCCTTGTCGATCATGATGCCCAGCTCGGCACGGTTGTTGAACGGGTCAAAATTGGTGAGGTCGACAGTGCCCACCGCCTCGGCAGTCTCGGTCAAGGTGATCATGAGCCGTAGCTGGCGGGTGTTGTAGAAGTCGCTGTCGTAGTTTTGCAGGTACTGCCACACGTAGCTCTTGGGCGACGGTGCCATGATGTTGCTCACCGTCCACAGCCAGGAGTCGTTTTCCCAGCGGTAGAGCACCTCCAGGTCGGTAGCCTCGAGCGACCGCAGCGTCACAACGTCGTTAGAAATAATCTTTTTCATGACTTATTATTTTTTCAACTTTGCAAATTTAGTGATAAATATTTTGTCACATTACATTTTTGCACTAAATTTGGCAGCTTATTGCAATAAAACAACGAAAAAAACAAATATCATGGGACTAGTAATAGGAATTGATGTGGGCGGAAGCACCACCAAGATAGTGGGACTCAACAATGGGCAGATTCTCTCACCCATGTTTATCACCGCAGCCGACCCCATCACATCGCTCTTTGGGGCGTTTGGAAAGTATATCTACGACAACGGAATCACTCTCAACGACATTGAGCACGTGATGCTCACAGGAGTGGGCAGCTCGGGAGTGACAACTCCCATCTACGGCTTGCCCACCAGCAAGGCCGACGAGTTTCAGGCCGACGGCCTGGGGGCACGCTTCGACAGCGGCCTCGACAAGCTCACCGTCGTGTCGATGGGCACCGGCACCACGCTGGTGAGCGTGGATGGCGACAACATCAGCCACCTGGGCGGTATAGGAATTGGCGGAGGCACTCTCATGGGCCTGGCTCACCTGCTGCTCAAGACCGACCACGTGAGCGACGTGATAGAACTAGCCAGCACTGGCGACATCACTCACATCAACCTGCAAATCAAGGACATCTGCAAGACCGACCTCGAGGGACTGCCTTTGCACGCCACCGCGTCGCTCTTTGGCAAGGTGCGCCAAATCACCCCCAGCGACCATGATGTAGCACTCGGCATCATCTGCATGGTGCTCGAGTCGATAGGCTCGGCCGCTGTGCTGTCGAAGCTCAACACCGGTGTCAAGGACTTCGTGCTCATTGGCAACCTCACGCGCCTGCCTCAGTGCGCCGTGGTGTTCCCGCGCATCGAGGAGATCTATGGCGTGACATTCCACATTCCAGCCCATGCCGAGTTCTGCACCGCCCTGGGCGCAGCACTGGCATTCGAGAAACAGAACTAAACATAAGTTATTATAAACACCACTACTCCACCATTCAACTACTCAACTACTCAACTATGTACAACCGAGAATACACCCCCAATTTCATAAACCAACTGAAGGAAAACGAGATATTCGTCTTTGGCAGCAACCTGAAGGGAATGCATGCTGGTGGCGCCGCAAGAGTGGCAGTCGACAAATTTGGCGCCGTGTGGGGCCAGGGAGTGGGCATGCAGGGTCAGTGCTATGCCATCCCCACCATGCA
This sequence comes from uncultured Prevotellaceae bacterium, assembly GCA_900318065.1. Taxonomy (GTDB): domain Bacteria; phylum Bacteroidota; class Bacteroidia; order Bacteroidales; family Muribaculaceae; genus Sodaliphilus. The sequence goes on along the minus strand of ONIY01000002.1, from coordinate 25,463 downwards.
AGGCGGCGTGGAAACGATTCAGCCCTACGTTGACGACTTCATTGCCTATGCCAGGCAACACCCCGAGTACAAGTTTCTCGTCACCCGCATCGCTTGTGGCATCGCAGGTTTCAGGGTCGAGGAAATCGCTCCATTGTTCAAGGCTGCCATCGACGTGGAGAACATTATCTTGCCACGAGATTTTGTCGAGATATTATAACCCGCATTTTGTAATAAATTGTTATTATTTTCGTTCTATGTATATAGAGCGTTTTAAAACTATTGCATAAAATAACCCTTACGATATTCTGTATCTATAAAATATGAAGATTACTTTCTTGGTGCCACCAGTCCTTGACCGCCAGCGACCTGCCGAGCGCTCGGCAGGGTGCACAAGGGTGGTATATTTCGCGCCAAACATCTATGAGCTCACCGTCATTGGTGTTGTCGAAGACCTCAAAATGGGTGAAGTAGCCTATGAGGACTTTGTCTTCTACAAGAAGAAAGAGGAAGACTTCTTGCAGTTCCTTGCCACCGACGACAGCGACATCTACTGCATCTGGACCGTGAACCTCTCGATAGAGAGCGACATGCTGGCAATAGACTCGATATTTAGAATCAGGCCTCAGGCAAGAGTCATAATGATGGGCCCTGGCCCCACCTATTTTATCGAGAAATGTCTCGTAGACAAGCGCATTGTCATCGTGCGCGGCGAGCCCGAGGCAACAATCGTGGAACTGCTGCACGCACTCAACGAGGACAAGCCACTCAACAACATACTGGGCATCTCGTGGATGAACAGCGAGGGCAATATTGTAAACAACGGGTTCCGCCCCCTGATAGGCGACCTCGACTCGCTGCCATTGCCGGCACGACACTTCATTGCCAACCGCCGCTACTTCAACCCCAAGATCAAGCGCAAAGGCTACACCACAGCCTTCACCTCTCGCAACTGCCCATATCACTGCATCTACTGCGTGCCCAGCTCGTTGACCTTTGCCCGCGAGATAGAGAACAAGCGGTTCACAGGCCGCAAGCCCACCATCTCCTACCGCACAGCACAGAGCGTCGACCGCGAGATGGCACTGCTGCACGAGCAGGGCTACAAAGCCATTGGGTTCATGGACGACAACTTCATCTGGAACGAGGAGCGCACTCGACTCATGTGCGAGATAATGAAGAAATATGGAATGCTGTGGGGCTGCCAGGCCCGCGTCGACGCCATCACCGAGCCCATCGCAAAGATGCTGGGCGAGAGTGGCTGCCAGTATGTAGACCTGGGAGTGGAGTCGTTCAACGACGAGATCCTGAAATATGTGCGCAAGGGCATTACCACCGAGCAAATCTACGAGGCCATTCGTCTGCTCAAGAAGTACAAAGTGCCCGTGAAGCTCAACGTGCTCATTGGCAGCAGTCCACTTGAGACCAAGGAGACCCTGCGCCACACCCTCAAGGAGGCAAAGAAGCTCAAGGTAGACCAGGTGATGTTCAACATCGTGTCGCCATTCCCCGGCACCGAGTTCTACAAGCTGTGCAAGGAGAACAACTGGCTCTCGACAGGCGACTATGTGCCCACCGACGTGCAACGCGAGTCGATACTTAACCTGCCCAACATCTCCTCACGCGAGATGGAGAAAATCCTCTTCAAGAACAACTTGAGCTACTTCCTGTCGTGGAATTTCATCACCACACAACTCAAGAGATTCACCAGCTGGAGCGAGTTCTCACATGCTGCGCGAGCACTCAAGGTAAAGCTCTTTGGATAAAAACTGCTAGCCTCACTCATGCGCCTGTCAATCATCATCATCACCTACAACGGCCTGGGCTTCCTGACACGATGCCTAGACTCGTTGCGTGACTTTATCGACAAGCCCGATTGTGAGGTGATAATAGTTGACAACTACTCCACCGACGGCACACTCGACTTCCTGCGCAACAACTACCCACAACTGCCGCTCATCCTCAACAGCGAGAACCGCGGCGTGGCGGCGGCACGCAACCAGGGCATAGCCAGAGCCACGGGCGACAAACTGCTGCTGCTCGACAACGACACCGAGGCGACTACCACAGCCATCAACGCCATGAGCCTCTATCTTGACGAGCACCCCGAGGTGGGACTGTGCTCATGCCGGCTCGTGGACAAGGAAGGCATTCCGCAAGACAGCTGCAAGCCCTATCCTGGACTGATGATTAAGGCACGTAACGTGCTGGGAATAGGCAACAAGATGCGATATATCCCCAGCGAGGAAGGCATCATCGAACCCGTCTATGTGATTGGGGCATGCCAGATGTTTACACACGAGGTGGTCGACAAGGTGGGGATGCTCGACGAGCACATCTTCTATGGCCCCGAAGATGCCGACTGGTGCCTGCGCATCAAGCAGGCAGGATGGCGCATCCACTGCCTTAACAACCTCACCATCGTGCACGACTACCGCCGCTCCACCCGTCGCAGCCCATTCTCAAAGCTGGGCCGCATGCACATCAAGGCACTACTCTACTTCTACTGGAAGCACAAGAAACTGATGTAAGGCCACTACCGCCACTGGCGGCTTTCTTTCAATAAATCCTAACAACCTACTAATGAGTATATTGGCAATTATCCTTACAATTTTATGAGGGAATAATTGTCATTTTTTACAATTTTATGAGGGAATAATTGTCAAAATTTACAATTTTATGAGGGAATGAGGGCAAAAAAAGGGGGGATGTTGCATAAGGTGAGGCGTTACAGCAGTTGAGTTGTTGCAAAACTCACACAGTTCTCATTTTGTAGGGACAAGGCGTGCCTTGTCAGCCAGTGGCAAGCGGCAAGACAATTGTCGCAATAGAAGTTCCTTTAATGGCGCTACCCTTGCTGGTTTTCCTGTTCCTTTTTTTGCTGCATGAGGCGCTTGCGATAGGCCTCAAGATACTGGTGCTGGCGGTGGCGGCGCGCAGCTTCCTTGCGTGCCTTCTGTTTCAGGTAGTCGTTATAGTGGTTCTCAACGTAGTTGTCGGCCATGATGGATTAAAGGAGTTATAGAAAACATCACCACTTGGTTGTTACACTTTGTCTTGATTATTTCTCCTGAGCAAAGGAATCGCTGAAGAGGGTGCGGTTCAGGATTGAGCGCCCCAGGGTGAGTTCGTCGGTATACTCAATCTCGTTGCCCACGCTCACACCTCGTGCCAGGATGGTGATTTTCACGTCGGGGAAAGGTGCCAGGCGGCGATAGATGTAGAAGTTGGTGGTGTCGCCCTCCATGGTAGCGCTCAGGGCAAGAATCACCTCTTTCACCTCTCCACTCTTCACGCGCTCGACAAGGCTGTCAATCTCAATATCTTGTGGACCAATGCCGTCCATGGGCGAGATGAGCCCTCCCAGCACATGATACAGCCCATGGTGCTGCGCCGTGTTCTCGATGCTCATCACGTCCTTCACATTCTCGACCACACACACCGTGGAACGGTCACGCAGCGGATTGGCACAGATGGGGCACGTCTCGCTCTCGCAGATGTTGTGGCACACCTTGCAGTAGCGTATCTCCTTGCGCAACTTGATGATGCTCTCGCCAAATCGCGTGGCGACATCTTCCTGCTGCTTGAGCAGGTAGAGCACCAAGCGAAGTGCCGTCTTGCGACCAATGCCTGGCAACTGGGCAAACTCACTCACAGCATTCTCGAGTAATGTAGAGGCAAATTCTTGTTCCATAGTGCAAAGGTAGTCAAAAATCATTAAATAGCAAAGTTGCAATTTGTTTAGATAAAAAAAAAGATGTACCTTTGAATTTTGAATAAACATTAAGCGAAAATGACAATTCAATGGATTCCACTCATAACGCTGCTGGTTGTGAATTTCTTTCTCGACTTGTGGCTCTACCGCAAGTTCAGGCGCAGTGAGCGATGGCCACGCCTCAAGAGCGGCGCCCATGCTGTGCTGTCGCTGGTGTTGCTGGGCTTGATGGTGGCTGTCGTCACCATCAATCACCGTGAGTGCGACAACTCCACCTTTGTGGCTAAGATGTCGATGCTCTACACCTATTATGCCTTCTACGTGCCCCGATATGTTGCGGCGCTGGCGTGGATGCCCACTCACCTCAAGCACAGCGGCAGGCGCACCCGCAAGGTGGGCGCCTGGGCGGCTACCGCCATTGGGTTGCTGGTCTTTGCCTACATGTGCATTAGGCCTGCTTTCACCACCTATAATATTAATGTAAACCATGTGGAACTGGAGTTTGAAAACCTGCCCGATGAGTTTGACGGCTACCGCATAGCCCAGTTCAGCGACACACACCTGGGCACCTATAAGGGAAATCCACGTTTCATCGACTTTTGCGTCGATTCCATCATGGCACAGAAGCCCGACCTCATTTGCTTCACTGGCGACCTGGTGAGCCGTCTCTCCAGCGAGGCGTTGCCCCACAAGAGGGCGTTGTCACGCCTTCACGCCCCCGACGGGGTGGTCTCGGTGCTGGGCAACCACGACGAGGGAGGCTACTTCGACTGGCCCACCGAGCAGCAGCGCCAAGCCGACCGCCAAAAACTCATCGACCTGCAGCGCGAGATGGGCTGGAAACTGCTCATCAACGACCATGTGATCCTGCGCCGCGACACCAGCGAGATTGCGGTAGTGGGCACCAAGTGCTTCTATGGCTGGCCGCATCCCGTCTATGGCAACCTCGACACCGCCTACGTCGACTATGACAAGAGCGACCACTTCACAATATTGCTGCAGCACAACCCCGACGAGTGGAAACTCGACCGCTCCTATCAGAAGCGCGTCACCATGCTGCGCCTGTGCGACAAGGTGGACCTCACGCTGTGCGGACACACCCATGCCATGCAGTGCATGTTCACCATCGCGGGCCACAAATACTCGCCGGCAGGCCTGCTCAACCGTTACTGGGGCGGCCTCTACACCGAGGGCGACAACAAGCTATATGTCAACATAGGCGTGGGCGTAGTGGGCATGCCCGTGCGCCTGGGCACCGCCTATCCCGAGATTACCATCATCACCCTCAAAAAACGCGGCAAGTGCATCGTCAACAACCGCGGAGAAGTGATATAATCTAGTTTATGGTTTATGGAAGACAGTGGAGAGACTATAGGCACAACAATCGCAAAGAGCTAAAAGATTGCCTCACAATCGGTTGAAAGGTCGCAAGGCATCGCCTTGCGATACCAAACTGAAAACTAAAAACTGAATACTGATAACTGAATACTGATAACTGACTACTAAATATGGCCGACAAAATTTCTACACTCATATCGCAGGAACTAAACCTGCCCATCAATCAGGTCTCCAGCACGGTGAGCCTGTTGCGTGACGACAACTCCATCCCATTCATCAGCCGCTACCGCAAGGAGCAGACCGGCAATCTCGACGAGACACAAATCCAGTCGATAGATGCCCGCATGGCCTACTACGACGAGTTGCAAAAGCGCAAGTCAACAATCCTCAAGACCATTGAGTCGCAGGAGAAACTCACCGACGAACTCTCCAACCGCATCCTCAACTGCTGGGATGCCACCGAACTCGAGGACATCTACCTGCCCTACAAGCCCAAACGCCGCACCCGCGCCCAGATGGCACGCGAGAAAGGCCTTGAGCCACTTGCCAAGATGATTATGTCACAAAAGGGCGGCGACGTCAACTCGATGGCGACGCGGTTTGTCGATGGCGAAAAGGTGCCCAGCACCGACGAGGCCATTGATGGCGCCCTCGACATCATCGCCGAGTGGGTGAGCGAGAACCAGACGGTGCGCAACAGCGTGCGCCGCTCGTTCCGCTACGACGCCATCCTCAACTGCAGCGTGGTGAAAGGCAAGGAGATAGAAGGTCGCAACTATGAGTTCTACTACGAATTTTCCAAGCCCTTGAAGCGCATCTCGTCGCACCAGCTGCTCGCCATTCGCCGCGGCGAGAAAGAGGGATTCCTCAAGGTGAGCATCGACATCAACGGCGAGCGTGCCGTCGACAACGTGTGCCGTATTGTGGTGCACGGCAAGGGACAATCGTCGCAACTGGTGGAAGAGGCTGCCGAGGACAGCTTCGACCGCCTTATAAAGCCATCGATTGAGAACGAGTTTGCCGCCCTGTCCAAGGAGCGTGCCGACGCCGAGGCAATCGACATGTTTGCCCAGAACGTGCGCCAGCTGCTCTTTGCTCCCCCACTGGGCCACAAGCGCATCCTTGCCGTCGACCCAGGCTTCCGCACCGGTTGCAAGGTGGTGTGCCTCGATGAGAACGGCAACCTCCTGCACAACGATGTGATCTACCCCACCGCCCCCAACTACGACATCGAGGGCGCTACCAAGAAAATCCACAACCTGGTGGAGACCTACAAGATCGACGCCATTGCCCTGGGCAACGGCACCGCAAGCCGCGAGACCGAGAAATTCCTCAAGCGCATCCGTTACCATCGCGACATCAATGTGTTTGTCGTGAGCGAAAACGGCGCGTCGATCTACAGCGCCAGCAAGATTGCCCGCGACGAGTTCCCCGACAAGGACGTGACCGTGCGCGGCGCCGTGTCGATAGGCCGCCGCCTGCTCGACCCGCTTGCCGAACTGGTGAAAATCGACCCCAAGTCGATAGGCGTGGGACAATACCAGCACGATGTTGACCAGACCAAACTCAAAGAGGCGCTCAACTACACCGTGGAGAGCTGCGTGAACAGCGTGGGCGTGAACCTCAACACCGCAAGCAAGGAGCTGCTCACCTATGTGTCGGGGCTTGGTCCCACCCTGGCGCAGAACATCGTGGACTACCGCGCTCAGAATGGCGACTTCCACTCACGCCAGGAGTTGCTCAAGGTGCCAAAACTCGGCCCCAAGACCTTCACCCAGGCTGCAGGCTTCCTGCGTGTGCCTGAGAGCGACAACCCCCTCGACAACAGCGCTGTGCACCCCGAGCGCTACGACCTCGTCACCCGCATGGCACGCGACTGCAACTGCACCGTTGCCGAGCTCATCAAGGACAAGGAGAAGCGCAACCTCATCGACATAAAGCGTTATGTCTCGCACGACGTGGGCGAACTCACGCTCATCGACATCATGCGCGAGCTCGAGAAGCCAGGCCGCGACCCGCGCAGCGAAGTGAAGGCGATGGAGTTTGACGAGAGCGTGCACGAGATTACCGACCTCAAGCCGGGCATGGAGTTGCCTGGCATTGTGACCAACATCACGCAGTTTGGCGCGTTTGTCGATGTGGGTGTTCACAAGGAAGGTCTCGTTCACGTGTCGCAGCTTAGCGACAAGCGGGTGGAGAATCCCGCCAAGGCCGTGAAACTCAACCAGCACGTGAGGGTGCGCGTGGTGAGCGTTGACCTCGAGCGCAAGCGCATAGCACTCTCGATGAAAGGCGTGACACAGCCATAACCAAGTAAGAGGGTGTTGCAAAAAGTGGAAATCTTGTGAGAACTCCTCCCCTAAGCTAGGGGAGGTGCCCGTAGGGCAGAGGGGTATGACACATTAGAAATAACTGTGTATCAACACAATAAAGAAAAAGACATCATTTATCATACCACCCACATCCCCTCCTATCTTAGGAGGGGAGATGAGGGAATAACCAGTCTTTTTGCAACAGCCTCTTTGGACTAAAAGCACAGGCAAAAAAACCTTATTTTTCATTTTGTACCCCATTTTTGGCTATCATGTCAAGAAAAAGCAGTAACTTTACACACTCAATAATGCGTTACACTCATGAAGGTATTAAAATTTGGAGGAACATCGGTAGGAACTGTTGAGGCTCTGCGCAATGTCAAGTACATCGTGGAGCATCAAGAGGAGCCTGTTGTTGTGGTAGTTTCGGCGCTGGGTGGACTCACCGACACACTCATCAAGGCCGCCAACCTTGCTGCCAATAACGACATCGCTGCCTACAGGATAGTGCAAGACATCACCTCGCGTCACAACGAAATCATGAACACCCTCATCGAGGGTGAGCAGATTGACGATGCTCTGAACCGAGTAAGGGCACTGTTATTTGAACTGAGCAACGCTTATACCGACATCTCGCAGAGCGAAGAGCTCACCGAGAGCGACATTGAGGAAATAGTGAGCTATGGCGAGAGGCTGTCGTCGCTCATCATCAGCCAGATTATTGACAATGCCACCCACTTCAACTCGCTCGAGATAATTCACAGCAACAATCATGAGTGCGACATGGAAGCCACATGCGCCAACATTGCCAACACCCTGGGCAAGTTCAAGGGCAAAGTGGCTGTGATGGGGGGATTCATCTCACGCGACAGCAAGAGCCGGCGCATCTCCAACCTGGGACGCGGCGGCAGCGACTACACAGCAGCCATCGTGGCTAGTGCCCTCAATGCCAGCAGCCTCGAGATTTGGACCGATGTGGACGGCTTCATGACTGCCGACCCCAAGAAAGACCCCAGCGCCACCGTCATCAGGCAGATGACCTATGCCCAGGCACAAGAGATGTGCGACAAGGGCGCCAAGGTGATCTATGCCCCCACCATCAAGCCCATGGCCGAGAAGAACATCCCCATCTGGGTGAAGAACACCTTCAACCGCACTGCACTGGGCACTCTCATCACCGACTGAAGGCATCATTAGTTTGCTTAGAGAGACCTAACAACCGCCTGTGGCATACCCAAAATTCATAATAACCAGCGATGGTCACCTGCGTCTGGGCATGGTGACCCTGCACCGGCATCTGCTCGAGCATGGCGACACATGCCTGGGGGGAGGCTACTGGAATGTAAACCACTATGCCATGCAGATGGAGCTGAGCGGAGCGTCGAGCGACTACGGCAAGCCACAGTGGCACCGCATCGACAAGGTGATACTGCCACGCGACTACCAGGGCTACACTTTCACCTGGCTCATAAACGGCAAGCAGCATCCCTTAACCGAGATGCTACCTGTAGTGTTTGAATGATTTCCACAATCAAGAGAGAAGCCCAAGCAGGTTTTCTCGCAACTCCAGGCTGTTGCACAAAAAGGAGTTTTCCGCAAGAGGCTGTTGCAAAGCTCCAAGAATTTTCATTTTGTAGGGACAAGGCGTGCCTTGTCCGCCAGAGCATTTGGCAATCAGTGGGTTTGCTGTCTTCGGACAACGCACGCGTTGTCCCTACATTGACGCAATTTCCACCTTTTGCAACAGCCTCTTCAGTGATGCCGATCAAGGAGTTTCTCGAAGAAAACCTGGGATGGCAGTTCGCTAGACTCATTTCTGATGCCCTGGACAAGAAAAAAATCGGTAGAAATCACTGATTATAATGAATTTAGTTTTATCTTTGCATTATGGAAGAAAAAAAGAATCTCATAAAGACACAAGATAACTCAATGTTGCCCACCGCGTTAGTTGACGATGTTAAACTAATTGTAGAGCGCGGTCTGCATGAAGCGTATCGCAGCGTCAACACTGTTTCAATTTTGACTTACTGGAACGTGGGCAGACGCATTGTGGAAGAAGAACACCCTTGCAAAGATTTCTGTTGCATTGGGGCGTAATGTGTTAATGATATAATTATCACTACGTTAGATTATGAAAAACAAACTTTTTATAATAATCATTTCTTTGATGTGCTCATCGTTTGTGTGTGCAGCACAGAACTTAATGCTGGATACCGAGGTGCCCGACACATCGATCGCTGTAATAGGCTATTTTTGCAAAAACGACAGCATGACATTCCGCAAAACCTACTCTAAGATTAAGGTGGAGAAGGGAGACACAACTGTTGATAATGCGTTTACCGAAGAGTTTTTAATTGTGGTCACTGATTCAACAAGCGATGGTTATAGAATGAAATTAATACCAATAGCTTTTGATTACAGCGAGGAATCGGACTCGATACATCGCATTATGCAAGCTAAACTTAGCGAATTGTCAAAAGACATTGTGTGCGAGTTCACTACCGATGAGATTGGCAAAGTGCAAAGTATTATCAACTGGAGAGAGATACGCGACAAGATGAAGGTGGGAATCAAAGGAATGTGCGACACACTTTATAGCACTATCCCCTTCTTGAATGATATCATGCCTCGCAAGCAAGTAGAAAACACGTTGCTGTTGAGATTTTCAACCGAACAAGGTGTGCGCGAGGCTTATAACGAACTTAATGAACTATTTGGCCTGCATGGCAATATATTTGATATTGGTGATAAAGAAATTGATACTCAAGCCAACGGTTATCCTATGCACGTCACGGCAAGCATTGGATATATCCCAGTTGAGGATGAAGATAATGACTTTGACGATGATTATTCCATCATAAGCAAATCTGTCACAACAGTGCCTATTGAAGATATTCTTGATTTGGGACTTGACAGCATGGGGTTAATGATGACTGACGCCTTAAGCGACTCGCTTGCCAATCACCGTAAAGATATGCTAGACTCTATCACTGCTGCCATGCCAAATGGAGCCAAGAATTTCAACATCATCAACAATGAATATTACGAATACTTCTTTAATGGGTGGCCAAAAGAGAGCTTTAATCAGAAGATTAGTGGCTATGGCTTTGGAGAGCGCATTGAAACATCGCATATAGTGTGGATTATGCGACATTGGAATCTTGTGATTCCCGAAGATGAAGACCAACCTTCGCACGAGATTTAGTGATAGAAAACCACAAAGATTATTATTAGCTTACCATAAATTGGTAAGCTTTTTCTATATAAAATAATGTGAGTTCGACGAAAATAACTTGCTGTGTTTCAGCTGCTCCCCTAAGCTAGGGGAGCTGTCTCGAAGTGACCCACAGGGGTATGGAAATTGCGTAATTGTAATTCCTTGAGTATATCATACTCCCCCTTGCCCCCTCTATCTTAGAGGGGGGAATTGCTAACGCAGTGATTATCAAATAGTAAATTCGTCGAACTCACGTTAAAATAGGCTGCGCCTCTTTTACAAAAGCAAGCATTGTGCTGCTTTCGCGTTGAGCCGTTTTGAATCGCACAGCGACCGAGCACCAATGAGCTGCAGATATTCGAAAACCAGAAAGCGATTCTCTCGCAACTCAACGGCTCATAAACGGCAGGCAGCATCCCTTAACCGAGATGCTGCCTGTAGTGTTTGAATGATTTCCACAATTGAGGGAGAAGCCAAAGCAGGTTTTCTCGCAACTCCAGGCTGTTGCAAAAATGGGGTGCTCCCGCAACTGAGACTGTTACAAAACTCTAAGAATTTTCATTTTGTAGGGACAAGGCGTGCCTTGTCCGCTAGAGCAAGTATTTGGTAATAGTGGGTTCGCTGTTTTCGGACAACGCACGCGTTGTCCCTACATTGACGCAATTTCCACTTGTTGCAACTCCCCCTAGTTTTTCACTATTGCTAATGTCACTTCACTAGCACCTTGTGGCCATTGACAATGTAGATGTTTGGATCCAGGTTGTTGACATCGCTAGCCTTGATGTTGTGGGCAACTCTCACGCCCAGCACGTTGTAAACGTCGACGATGTCGCTGGCCGCTGCGATACTGGTGATGCTTGTCACCTCGCCGGCTGCCATGTGGTGAGCCCTCAAGGTAAACTGCTGGTCGCCAGGAATATTGATGAAGCAACGAGTGGCATAGAACACTACATTGTCCTTGTCGACATAGGTGAAATTAGCGTCGCCATTGTTAATGGCGAGGATGCCATAGAGGCCCTTGGCATCGGTCTTGAGAGCAGCGCCAGTCATGGAAACTTTCACGCCACCGCCAGTGGTCATAGCAACCACAGGCTCTTTCGCCTCAACCTGTGCGCTAACGCGAATTTTCTTGTTGCCTGGCTCGCCAAGATAGTAGAGGATGTAGGGGACGTTGGCTTGAATTCCCTCGCTCTTGCAGTCCTGGAAGTTGAGCACTATCTCGGTGCCGTTTTGATTCACGCCCACCAGTCGCTCCAGCTTCACACCCTGCCCCAGAACCTCGTCAAGTTCTTGCTCAGTAACGTCAACTGGCAGTGAGATGGTGTTCCAACCGGTGAAAAGGTAGCGTTCTACAGTCACGTCGCACTGCTTGCCAGCATAACGCTCAAGCGAAGTGCCGTTATAGGTGCTGAGTCTCAATGGAGTCTGCGACCAGGCGGTGAGTGCGATTGCCGCCAGCGCAATCATGCAAAACAAATTCTTCATAATCGTTATTCTTTTTATAAGTTAAACTTTGAGTATTTTCATTATTCGAGAACATCTTTAAACTTCTTGCGACGGAACACGAAGTTGCGGCCCAAGTATTTCTCACGAACCACAGGATTCTCGGCAAGCTCCTCGCTGGTGCCCTGGAAAAGGATTTTTCCCTCAAAGAGCAGATAGGCGCGGTCGGTGATGCTCAGCGTCTCGGGAGCATTGTGGTCGGTGATAAGGATGCCTATGTTCTTGTGCTTTAGGCTATAGACGATGCTCTGGATGTCCTCGACCGCGATGGGGTCGACGCCCGCAAATGGTTCATCGAGCATGATAAACCTGGGGTTGATGGCAAGGCACCTGGCAATCTCGGTGCGTCGGCGCTCACCACCACTGAGGCGGTCGCCCAAGTTCTTGCGCACCTTCTCGAGGTGGAACTCCGAGATTAACTCCTCGAGCTTGTCGCGCTGATACTCAGGAGTGGTATTGGTCATCTCCAGCACGGTGCGGATGTTGTTCTCCACCGTGAGTTTACGAAACACCGATGCCTCCTGAGGCAAGTAGCCAATTCCCAGCTGCGCACGCTTGTAAACCGGCAACTTGGTAATCTCCACATTATTTATATAAACCCTTCCTTCGTTGGGCGTGACAAGTCCGGTAGTCATGTAGAAGGTGGTGGTCTTGCCGGCTCCGTTAGGTCCCAGCAATCCCACTATCTCACCCTGGCGCACGTTGATCGACACATGATTAGCAACAGTGCGCTGGCGATACTTCTTGACCAGGTTGTCGGTTTGGAGAACCAGCTCGCCAGCCTCGCCACTGCGCTTGAGCATCGCTACCACCTTGTCGTTGACCTCGGTGATAATTTTCTCGGGGGCGTTGCCAGCGGCTGTCACCACGTCCTCTTGAGCGGCAGCCGGCTTGTCACGGTTGACAAAGAGTTTCATTTCTTCAATTTCAGGCGTGTCTTGATATAGTCGGTGAGCAGGTTGATTGCCACCTCGTTGTGACCACCCTCGGGGACGATGATGTCGACAAAGCGCTTGCATGGCTCAATGTGCATCAGGTGCATGGGCTTGAGCACTTTCTGGTAGCGGTCGATAACCTCCTGTGCTGTGCGTCCGCGCTCAATGCAGTCGCGGGAGATGACGCGGATGAGGCGGTCGTCGCCATCGGCGTCGACAAAGACCTTGATGTCCATCATCTTCCTGAGCCTGGGGTCGCTCATCACGAGAATGCCCTCGATGAGCACCACATCGTGTGGCTCCATGTGGACGGTCTCCTTCTGACGGGTACATGTGAGATAACTATAGGTGGGCATCTCTATTGCCTTGCCCTGCTTGAGCATCTTGAGGTGCTCGAGAAGCAGGTTCCAGTCAAATGCTGCTGGCTCATCAAAGTTTATCTTCTGACGGTCCTCTACTGGCACATGACTCGAATCCTTGTAGTAAGAGTCCTGCGAAATGATTCCTACCTCACCTTTTGGAAGGCGCTCCATGATTTTGCGTACTACAGTGGTCTTTCCCGAACCTGTTCCGCCTGCTATACCAATGATAAACATAGTGTTATTAGAAAGTATTTAATGTTGATGATTTTCCAACTGCTAATGGTTAGAGGCAAAAATCTCGCCCACCAAAATGGGCATAAAGCACAATTTTGCCTAAAATCATACAAAGATAGCGCATTTTTAGAAAAATGTCAACTCTATGGCAAAAAAAATCATGACATTGAAAAAAATTATTAGTATTAGTGTCCGATAAAAAATAAAAACGGCACAACCATGGCTATTGTGTGGGGACGTTTGAAAGTATATCAAAAGGTTGAGAGTCGACCTCGAAGAGGTCATGTGCTTCGAAGAAGCTATTCTTTAGTAACACCATGCCCCCCACCCCCTCTATCTTAGAGGGGGAGTTGCGGAGACAACCCACTTTTGATACACTTTCACCTGGGACATCCTGGCCTAGGCCAGCTTAGGCTCAAAAAAAATCGAGGGCACATCACAACAAACTGTGACGTGCCCTCGACTGTGAGGTTGTAACTCATCTTTCAAAGACGAGTCAAAAACATTGTTACTGACCCAGAATGATTGAGTAAACAGCAGTTACGTCGCCCGAGGTGATGTTGCCGTCGCCGTCCTGGTCACCATTGACAATTGAGCTGTAGTCGTCGCTCAGCAGCACGCCATAGAGCGCGGTAACGTCGGCCGCGGTAACGTCGCCGTCACCGTTCACATCGCCAGGAACTGGAGTGTCGCCACCAGCAGTAACGGTGTAGAGCAGTTTACCGGCAAGGTTGTAGACGCCACCAGCCACATAGTCGAGGTCGGCAGTCTGGGTTGTGCCGTTGTTGAAGATGATACCCGTTGGGCGGTTATTTTCCACGATGTCGGGACCTATCCACTGGTAAACTGGGTTGCCATCGGTGGTGTTGCCAATCAAGGTGATGGGGTCACCAGGCCAACCATTAGGACCAGCCTCGGTGAAGTTGGTGTTAGTGATGCTGTTCCAAGCCCACACGTTGCACTTGGTCCAAGAGGTGGGCGCGATGAAATAGGCAAACTCCTTGCCCTCAACATAAACCACAGTGCTGGGCAGAGTGTTCACGTCGAAGCCAGTGTCGGTGATGTAGGTGCTTGTAACGTCCTCATACTCACCTTCCTCATCGTCAAAAACGAAGAAAGCCGTGCCAGTGACGCCTCTAATGTCGGCAGTTTGTATGATTGGGTCGTTACCATCGTTGAAAACAATGTTGATAGCATCCTCATCAAAGGTCTGGGTGAACCACACCTTACCATCTACTGTGGTGGTGTAGGTTTGATCCACATCCATCATTGTGCCAGGCCACTCACCATTAAGTTTATTGCCACCGCCATCCCACACATAGAGGAATGGAGGCAGGCCAGTGGCGGTGCGCACGTTGACGGTCACTGTAGCGCTTGAGCTAAGTGCTACACACGCAAGAACAAAAAGTAAAGTAGTAATTCTCTTCATTTAGTGAACTAAAATTTTATGGTTAATAATTCGGTTAGTTATGACGTGACTCACAAAAGTAGTAAAAAATGAGAAAAAGTGTATCGTTTTTCTCATTTTTTTTAAACTAATTGCCTAAAATTATACTATAAACCGTTGTCACATCGGCGGCGGTGACGGCACCATCGCCGTCAACGTCGGCATTGAAAGCATAGGTGTCGCTCGCTCCCAGCAGCACATTATAGAGCTCGGTGACATCGGCACTGGTAACGGCTCCATCGAGATTGACATCGCCAGTGGCAAAGCTCAGAATTCCGTTCTGGTTGTAATAGGCTCCGTTGACAAAGGCCAAATCGGCAGTTTGCGGACTGCCCTGGTTGCTGAAGATGATGCCCGTGGGGATGTCGTCGCCCACGGTACCGCCGTCCCATTCCCAAATGTCGAGGCCATTGTAGAGCTTGCTGCCCACCAGGTTGCAAGCGGCTCCTGGCCAAGTGCCACCAGTGTAGTTCTGGTTGCCCAACTGGGCATTCCAAGCCCAGCAGTAGATGGTGCCTGTCCAGCCGGTGGGGGCGATGAAGAAGGCATGGAGCTTCCTTGCCTGGCTGGAGCGAATCTTATAGGTGCGGGTGATAGTGTTCTTCACCTGGCCGTTGTGCAGCACGCCGGCACGCAGCGTGGTGGTGCTGGTAAAGGTGAGGGTGACGCTGCCAGTGGCGCGTGGGCTCGATGCTGTGGGAGCAGTGCCATCGGTGGTGTAGACGATGGTAGCGTTGGTGAACGACGATGTCACGGTCACTGTCACTTCGTCGATATACTCACCGCTCTCCTTGTCGACCATCAAGGTGGCGACGCTGGGGTCGACAGCCTCGTGCTCGGTAACGATGTGGTCATACACGCCATCGATGTAGTAGCCGTGGTTGACGAAGGTGAGGTTGGCCGTCTGGTTGCTGCCGCTCTGGCTGAAGATGAGCCCTGTGGGCATATTGGCGGCAGGGAACTCGCCATCGTAGGTCCACTTGTAGATTACCCGTGTGCCGTCCTCGGTCTTGCCCATCAATGTGGCATTCTGCCCGGGCCAGCTGCCTCCGGTGAAGTTGGTGCTGCTGTTCCACACCCAGCAGGTCACGATGGCAGGTGTTGCAGTCTCGTAGAAGACGCTAAGCTCATCGTCGGCGATGGTGGGACTGTAAACCTCCAGACTGTCGAGATCGATAGGTCCCGTGCCGCTGCCGCCACCGCTCACGTAGGTGGTAGTGGGGTCGCCCTCCTCCTCGGTGCCGTCGTAGGCAAGCTGGGTGGGGGTAACCTTGTTGGTTTCATAGAGGAACGGTCCGTCGTCGCCCACCTTGCCTGGACCGTTGAGCACATAGATGCGCAGGTTGCCCTTGCCACTGAACGATGGCGTGGTCAAGGTGCCATTGGTCACGGTGATGGTGTTGCCAGTCACGACGTCGGTATAGGTGCCATTGAGCACACCCGTGAAGGTGGCGCCGGCATTGAGGGCTATCAAGGCATAGCTGTCGATGTCGCCACTGGTGTAGCGGCGCTTGAAGGCATAGCCACCACTCGAGGTGCAGCCCGTCTTGCTGTACTGACCCTTGCGCAGGGCAGGCACTGCGGCACGAATCTTGTTCAAACGCTGCAAGTGCTTCACCAGCGGCCTGCTCAGCGTTGCCGCCACGTTGCCAGTGGCGCTGGCATATTCGCCAAAGTCGGTGGTCTCGACCTCTCCCTTAAGGTAGCCACCATAGTAGGCACGGCCACTGTTCTTGAGGGTGATGTTGGTGCCCTCGTCGATGCGCACGCCCTTGCGAAACTCTATCTCCCCGCCCTGGAACAGGCAGGGAATGCCACGCATGGTGAACATGAGCGAGAGGTTCTCGGCCCACTGCTCGGTGCCACCATTGAAGCGGTCGAAGCTGTCGGGGCCATAGTCGTGACTCTCCACATAGTTGACGTTGAAGGTGGCATCGTTATACAGGTAATCCTTGTTGAGCACTCCCCACACGCGGCCCGCGTTCTGGAAGTTCCAGTGCACGGTGAAGTCTATCACGTTCAAACCGCTCGACTGGCTGTAGTCGGGCGTGTGATAGGTGTTGCCGTCGAGCAGGGCGTTCTGGCTGTGGGGCTGGGCGCTCTCGCTCAGGTTGGCATTGTGCTCGGCAAGGCACAGCTTCTGGTTGTCGAGGGTGGCAGGATCGGTGCTCTCATACACCTCTACCCCATCCCAGTAGGCAGCGTCGCTGTTCCACTGGCTCAGCAACGACTCGTCGCTCTGCCAGGTGTAGAAATAAGGCGACAGCGAGGGTTGTCCGCGATAGGTGACGTCGCTGAAGCGGGCGCACACCTCGGCAAACATATAGAATGGACACTCGTTCAAGCGCTTGCTCTTGTACTGCTCGCCCAGCGCCTTGAAGGCAGGCACAAAGGCGGCGTTGAACGACAAGCGCGAGATGTGGCCGCCGGTGTCGATGCGAAAACCGTCAACTCCCATCTTGATGAACTCTCCATAGCAGTCAATGAGGTAGCTGTAGGTCTGCGGATTCTCGGTGTTGAGATCCACGCAGTCGCCAGCAATCTGCGCCCACCAGCGGTTGGGCTCGTCCCAGTTGAAGTTGCCATAGTGGTGCCACAGGTTGTGGCTGTCGTGGTTGTGGCCGTCGGTGTTTTTCATCTTGCTCAGGCGGTCGCTGTACTGGGCGCTGCCGCCCAGGCTGCTGTAGTTGTCCTGCAACTTGCCGCCCTGCGAGATGGTAAAGGGCAGCATGCACTGGCTCATGTCGCTCTGCGGAACGCTGTAGTCGCGGTTGAAGAGCTTGCACAGGTGCTCCTCGCCAAAGTTGCCCGTGTGGTTTATCACAATGTCGAGAATCACCTTCATGCCGCGGGCATGTGCCGCATCTATCAGGTCCTGGAACTTCACGTCGTCGCTCTCCAGGCGGCGGTCCACCTGGCTCATGTCCATGGCATGGTAGCCATGATAGTCATAGCCCGAGGCATTCTGCACCACAGGAGTAATCCATATCGCAGTAAACCCCAGCGCCTTGATGTAGTCGAGTTTCTCTATCAGTCCCTTGAAGTCGCCACGCCACTCGGGGTCTTGATTGGCGACATTGCCTGCCTTGTTTCCATCCCAGCAATAGGTGTTGTTGCCACTGTCACCGTCATAGAAACGCGTGGTCATGGCAAAATAGATGGTCTCGTCGCGAAAGTCGGTCCTGCCACCCACAAAGGTGGTCGAAGCAATGCTCTGGAGCGACGCTGCAAGCAGCGCGCAACAGAACAGTATTCTTGTGATAACATTATGATAATTCATGATAATTGATGTGTTTTTATGCACTAGCAAATATACATATTTAATAGCAATAATGGTAACAAAAATCACAAAATGACCTGTATGATATAAATGCAAACGTTTGCAACTTTCCGAGAATCAATAAAAAACGATAGAAAAAATCTGATTTTTGTGTTTTTCTTAGGTTTGTATCGTTTTTTGTCCTACCTTTGCAAAAAATGAATATTTAAAGGCTTAAAGAAATCAACTAAACCAAACAAACAATGAAGAATAAGAAAGAAAGGTTACAACTAATTGTTAATCTTGTGAAGAAGAACAGTATTGGTAGCCAGAACGAGCTGGCACAGATGCTTGAGAAAAATGGGTGCAGGGTTACACAGGCCACTTTGTCACGAGACCTGAAATCGATGAAAATTACAAAAGTGGCTACCAACGATGGAGGGTACATGTACATCATCCCCGACACCAACAAGATACACGACAGCATGCTCATGAGCGGGCAAAGGAGCATGACAGCCCATCAGCAGGTGGGATTCATCTCCATCAAGTTCTCGGGAAACATCGCTGTGATAAAGACACGCAACGGATATGCCGCCGGCCTCGCCTACGACATCGACATGAGCCACTCCGACGAAGTGCTGGGCACCATCGCTGGAGCCGACACAGTCTTTGCCATCATGGACGAGAATCTCTCGCACGACGATGCACTCAAGTTCTTTGCCCGATTCATTCCTGTTGAGCATGAATAAACACTATAGACACTAACCTTTTATTTTTTATATATGATAGACATTGGCATCACAGGTGGAGAAACGATAATTGCTGGCGAACTGGTGAGCCTGCTCATTAATCATCCCGATGTTAACATCAAGTGGGTGAGCAGCCACTCCGAGCATGGCAAACTCTCGAGAATCCACAAGGGGCTGACTGGCGAATGTGACCTGGAATTCTCCAACCCCGACTTCGAAAACGTGGAACTGATTTTCAACTGCGACTCCTTCGACAGCCTGCTCTGCGACGAGGAACTCGCATGCAACGACAAGCTGCGAGTGATTGAACTCTCACGCACCTATGGCATCACCGACGGCGGTGGCATGTATGGCCTGTGCGAGATCAACCGCAAGTTTATGGTCCACGACTGCTACGGCTATGTGCTGATTCCCTCGGCCGAGGCAATGGCAGTGCTGCTGGCATTAGTGCCACTGGCAAAGAGCCAGCTGCTCAAGAGCGACATCGAAGTTACCGTCAGCTTCAACAACTGCTTCAACAACGACCTCGCCACCCATGCCATCGAGCAAGAGATACTGGCAGTGATCCAAGCCCTCGACAGCGACTTCGCGGGCAAGATCAGCCTCCAGCGCAACAATGGCAACTCAACACGAGGACTCAAGGCCCGCGTTGAAGTGGCTACACAAGTCGGCACCGACAGCATTAAAGACCTATACAACTCCTACTACGACGACCACAACTTCACCTTCGTCGTCGACCAGGAGGTGGAAGATGCACATGTCATCAACACCAACAAATGCCTTATGAACATCACTGCAAGCGACGGCAAGCTCGTGATAACATCGGTGATCGATGCCCTGCTCAAAGGCTCGGCAGGCAATGCCGTCCATGTGATGAACCTCCTCTTTGGGCTGCACGAGAAAGTGGGACTTGCACTCAAGGCACAAGTGTTTTAACTAGATAATACCAACTAAAAATACTAAAATCATTATGTCAGTCAACAAAGTTATTCTATTAGGTAATGTAGGGCGAGACCCCGACGTGAGATATCCGTCACAAGGACAAATAGTGGCAACATTCCCCCTCGCAACCAGCGACCGTGCCTACCGCACACAGGCCGGGACACAAGTGCCCGAGCGCACCGAGTGGCACAACATCGTCATGTGGGGACGCAACGCCGAGGTAGCCGAGAAATACGTCAAGAAAGGAAACCGCCTCTATATCGAGGGACGCCTGCGCACTCGCAACTGGGAAGACAAGAACAAAATCAAGAGATACATCACCGAGATCTACGTCGACTCTTTTGAGATGCTTGGCGGTGGACAACGGCAAAACGAGCAGCAGAACGATATTCAAGACAACACCACCGTTCAACAAGTTCAAGAGCCCGTTGCCACACCACAACCCCAGCAAAACGTGCAGAACACTACTGCCGACGGGGAGGAAATACCGTTCTAATCACAACGAGGCAATCAAGACTTAAAGAGCTCAAATTAGTGCTCAAACTCTCGCAGTACAGTGCTTTAGAGCACATCTTTTGAAAAAAAACTGCAAAATAACCGCATTTTTTTTGCCAGTTCAAAAAAAAGCAGTACCTTTGCATCGCTTTTACGGAGATTCGCTAGCTCAGTTGGTAGAGCACAACACTTTTAATGTTGGGGTCTTGGGTTCGAGCCCCAAGCGGATCACCAATAAAATCGGTTAAATTGCTAATATATTAGCTATTTGACCGATTTTTATTTTCAATAATCCCCATATAAATCCCCATATATGAATAGATTTACATACCTATCACTTCTCACGTTAACCTAAAGCTAAACGATTAACATTCTTTAAGCGCAGAAGTGGAAATAAACTTTTGCACATTCCAATGGCATATTATACCCAATTACTACAGGTTAATTATGTTTCATGATGATGCTTTTTGTTAGTAACTTTTATTGATAGGACTCATTGTTGTTAAAAACATATTGTAACTTTGTCATCAAATAACAACAACCTGAAACTTTAATTTAATTACTATGGGATACGATTCAACAAAACAATATGGCACTATTGTCAAAGAGATGGCATCGCAAATAGCTCAAAGCAATAATATATATAATGTGTCAGCTGAGTTATATGAAGCGTATAATGAATCGCTTTATTTGATTTCACGATTATCATTAAAGGAATTGTATGACAATTATCCAAACAACCAAAAAGTCCTATCATTCGTTATTGATGAGTATGTGATAGACGACAAAGTAAGAGAAGTTTTCCTGACAAAGCTATTCCAAAATGATGATTTTGAGATTGAGTTCATAAAACGCGATATTGGTGGAGCCTATAATTTTCTTTGCTCCACCCAAACCCTACTCCAGGCTATAGCCATAACAGCGCACCCCAGCCAGTACAAAGAAGGCCAGTTGACCACAGCACTTGAGAAAGTTATTAGGCCAGCCATCGAGCCATCAATAAAGAATGCAGAGAATTTTGGCTTTGCATTCAATAGTCTAGCAGCAAAAGATGCACTGAGAGCCGCAGAAGAACAAACAGAACAAGAAGAATTACAAAAAACAGATGAACCCAAACACAATAATCAAGAAGAGCTAAAGTCAATTAAGCCAAAATACATAATTGGAAACTTGCAACTGTTGATGAATGTATACAATTATCTCATCGAAACAGAAGTACTAGATAAAGAATACACATCTCCTCAAGATTTTATAAATGCCATAGAGAATGCTGACGTCAGTTCTATTTCTCCAAAATTGCAGGACAACTTTAAATGTACTTTGAACCAATTAAAAGAATGTATTAAATCAGAGAAGAGAAAATGGTTAAGAGAAATATGCTCTTCCATTAACTTAACCCCACAGCAAGCATCAAAAAATGGGACAAATTTAGGAAAATGGTATGAAGATTTACAGAAATTGGTATCAAAAAAGTCCAAATAATATAATCGCCTTATTCTGCCTTAAACTGCCTTAAATCGCCTTATAGATTCATTGTAACAAAATTACACACAACCCACTAAATACTAATTAATTACACAAAAAAATTAATTTGTTGTTTTTTCGTCATTATTTCACATTTACCTTATAATTGCCTTATAAGGTAGGCAGTAACTTTGCAATGTCCGAATGATGAAAGACTGGCCAATGGTCAAACGGCCGAGAGCTGGAATTTGAAGGACAAAAGTTAACGAGGTATGACCGCCTCAATTAATTATTATTAAATCTAATACACAAATGTCAAAAGAATTTGTTTCAATTCAGAACCTTTTACTAAGTTCTGAGAATATGGTCCTCCAACTAAAGAAAGAGGATTTGAAAGAGTTTGCTAATCAGATCTTGCTTGGTGCAAAATCAATCGCAATGCTTGAGGCGGAGGCTGCCGCCACTAGTGATAAACTTTTGACCATCGATGAGGCTGCAAAGTTACTATCGGTGTCGAAGATGACCCTATACCGTTGGGACCAGAACGGCATCCTCAAGAAGGTGGAGATTGGCGGCAAGTGTCGATACCGCAAAAGTGATATTGAACGTCTCGCTGGATGTAAAATGTAAAGGAGAACTTGATTATGAAGAATATAACCCAATCATCTTGCACTGGCAAGCTCCGTCTCCACGACGAGATGGAGCTTCCTTTGACGAATTTATAAAGAAATTTCACCTATGAACAACAAAGGTTTTACAAAAGTTCCGAATGCTATTATCCGCTCGTCAGTACTTAGCATAGCTGAAAAGGCGGTATGGTGCTACATAGCTTCCATGCCTTACGGGTATAGGTACTCTGTGCGTTCAGCTTGTATGGTGCTACACATCGGCGATAAAAAATGGCGTCGAGCCATAATCAAACTTGAGAAATTAGGTTTGATATCCGTTAGGCATATGCCAGGGATGACGACGGTCTATGAAGCCTCGAAAAATGCTCTTGGATGGAACTTGACCCCTGGTCAAATGACCAACGGTTCAAATGATACCTCCAGTCAAATAACCTGCGGCTCAAACGACAGCTCTGGTCAATTAACCGCACCACCCCGAGTCAATGGACAGCAGGTTACACATATTAATAATAAAGAACAATTAAATAACAACGTCGACGACGATACCAGTGCACACATAAGAGAAGAATTTGAACATGAAGTGATGATTGACGGCAATATTGAGCTCGCATGTATGAGTTGCGGCATAACGAAGGCACAATACAAGGAACTCGCTGCAGCAATTATCGCAGAATGGAAATTTAAGGATCTTCCCGATAGCGAGTGGACAAAGAACCACTTCATATCTGTGCTTCGATATAAAGTCAACAGTAATAAATCTTTTAATTATGGCAAAGACAATAAAAGAAATAATGCAACAAGCAATCCGCTTGCAAACGCAACCATCCATACCGCCCACATTGGTTGATTTGCCCAAAGAAATGGAATTCTTCCGAGCAGCTTTTTTTAAGGTCGAACCTGGCTTCAACCCGGATTTAACTGACAAGGACATCTTAAACTCCCTCTTTGCCTGGGTATGGAAGCTCGACAAGTACAACAAACTCAAGTTTGATTACAACAAAGGCTTTTGCTTTTATGGAGATTTGGGCTTAGGCAAGAGTATGATACTGCAAGCTCTACGCCTTTACCGGAATAGTCTAGTTGCTCGGCACGAGAGCAAGAGGGATGATTTCCGTATGAAGGGAACTTGGCTGAAGTCTGCAAGTGAATTGGCGAATACCTTCTCATCTGATGGCCAGAAAGCACTGATACAGTTCACATCTGACGAGATAAACCTTATCATCGATGAGTTGGGGAGGGAGCCTCGTCCGGCAAAGTATTACGGAAATGAACTGAATGTCACCCAGTTTATACTTCAGTTGCGCTATGATCACAGGCGTAATAGCGTCACCCACATAACAACAAACCTGAAGCCCGAAGACATTGCACAATATTATGGTGAATATATCGCAGATCGTTGTTGGGAGATGTTCAACTTTATTGAGTTCAAGGGCTCTAGTCTCCGATCAAAAGCATTCTAACCTGTAACCCATTGTCATCGGCACCTTCATACACTTCTGCAAGCAGTACGATGTATGGTGATACTATTACGACGAGAAATGTGACAAAAAATTCATGAAGTTCCGTTGTGGCTCTCGGGCGACAGCGGAGCTTTTGTTATATGGTTATAGGTAATGATAGACGTAAATCTTGTAAGAGCTAGATTTCGCCAAATTTGTTATTTGCTGAGAAGTATCAGCCGAATAAAGATATTATTTCGATATCCAGCAAACGGATTCATTTCTGTGTAAGACAGAATTATAGAAGACTTTTGTTTTCAATTTGTGCCATTTGAGAAAAACAGTCGAAAAAATTAACAATTTGATGTGGTCTGAAAACAGCGTGAAAAACCTGTATTCATCGGCATTCTTACGTAGAAATACCATGTTAATTTTTCCAAATTGTTCAATTTGTTCGGCTTTGAAAAAGTTAGAAGGCTGATTATCAGCCTAAAAGGGGATAAAAAGGGAAATTTTTCCCTTTCTTTGTCTGTCAAGACCCCCCGACCGCCCTACGGAGCGAGTCCGCAAAACCTTGTTTTCCGTTTGCGGAATATGCAAGGCGAGCAAGGCGATTGTGCGGTAAAATCGCTGACGTGCGTGAGAGAACCGCGATGCAGGAGTCGGTTTCGCTCACGCGTGTCAGCACCGCTTTCAGCCAGAAATCGTGTCAAACTTGTTTGACTTGATTTCGGTATCAGTAACAAGTGCAGGCGTGTTCGTCAGGCGATACATTTCTATGCTAACAGCGTCAATGCAACCGTCAGGCGATACTATTCTTCATCTGTATCTAACGTCGATGTGCACGATGGTCGGTGATTTGGGTGACGTGGAGTGCCGATAATTGAGACGGGGTGAGCTGATGGTCAATAACGATGAGTATAGCATCTTGCTTCGCTCTTGCGGAGCGTGATGCCAATCGTTATCCTCACGGCCCATTCGTGAAGGCGCAACGGCATCCCATCTCCCACACTGTCATATCATTATTGCACACATCAATCACATGTCATACATCATTTATCTACTCTCTATGCCATTGCTGCCTGCATGATGGTTTGAGCCACCTCCGAGCATCGGGGACGATGGCATAACGAGAGCGTAGGTACATAAGCGTGGAGGTCTTGAGTGTGCGATGAGTGTCGCCCTCGTGGCTGGGTGGCATGCTGTAGCACATGGCGTATGCCAAGCGTAGCAAGTGAGGCGACCCATGCCGATACCCTACGCTGACGCAGGAAGCTCGGGTGTCGGTATGGAAAGATCGCCCCACCTGCGCAGCGATTGTACCACAGCGTGTCAAGCTTGGAGTGAGCTAAGGCGGTGAGACGTAGCGGAGCAAGTGAAGCGACCGGGTGCGAGACCAAACGCTGACGCAGGAAGCTTTGGTCTCCGCACGGAAAGGGAGCCC
>ONIY01000047.1 GCA_900318065.1 uncultured Prevotellaceae bacterium | reverse complement strand
ATCCCCCATCCTCGATCCTAATGCAACAGCAGGTTGTAGATTACCGTGATGTCGGCGCTGGTGATGTTGCCGTCGCCGTTCACGTCGCTGGTGGCAAGGAATGTTGTGTTGTTGTTTAGCAAGTATTCGTAAATCGCTGTCACGTCGGCACTTGTCACGTAGCCGTCGCAGTTCACGTCGCCAGTGAGAGGCACAGTGACGGTGTACTTGGCGATGCCGTTGCCTGGCACATACATGTAGAGTTCCTCCTGGTTGGCGCGCTTGCCAGGCACTGCCAGGCATGGCGTGCTCATGGTGGTGCTGTTAACGAGTCCCATGCCGTTCTTGGGCAAATCCCACAGCGGAGAGAAGCCGGCAAACTCCTCGCCAGCGGGGTTCATCGCCAAGCGGAAGTTATGGCCTGTGGCATTCAGCTGGTAGTCGCTATTGGAATAAAGGATGAAGTGCCTTCCACCAAGTGCAAAGGAGTCGAAGCCGTCGTTGGCAGTGCCATCGCTCACGAGGGCAGCGCTGGCGGCAAAGCTGTCGAGAATCTCACCTGTCGCCATGCTGTAGACGGTGGGTTCGATGCCCGAGCCATGCACCACTACCCTGTCACTGTCGAGAGCCTTGATGCGAGGCGAGGTGCCAAAGTTGGCGGCACTTGACGGATAGAATGCTGTGACTTCGGTAACCTTTGTTGCCGTCACGTTGCCACCTGCCACAGTCCAGCGTATCATCTGGTTGGTGCGCGAGAGTGCGGCAAACACCTCAAAGTCGCCTGCCACCACGTTGCCACGCACGTCGATGTGGTCGATGCGTCCCGATGCCTCGCTCGCCAAGAGTGTGGCCCGCAGGGTGGAAGCACCAGTTGTGGGGTCTACCGAGTGGATTACAAGCGGCGTGTTCTGAATCTTGAGCAACATGTTGCTGATGAGCAGGTTGCCAGCATCGTCAACGAGCACGTTGTTGCAGGGGAAATAGCTCGCTTGCACCTCGGCGGGCAGAGCGATGTCGCGCTGCCACTCGCCAGTGTCGGTGCTATAGACGCGCAGGTAGCAGTTGGCATCGGCATCGTTGCTTTCACGGCCGCTGAGATACAGGCTGTTGTCCAGCACCGCAAACGAGCGGTTGAACGAGCCGTAGTTCTCTTGCTCGAAGTTGGCATAGTTGTTCTTCACCGAGCGCAGCCAGTTATTGGTAACAGTAACACCGGCAATGGGTGCATAGGTGTCGTTGTCCACGTCCACCTTCATGACGTAGCCCTGCTCGGTGCTGCCGGTGGTGATGCTGGTGATGGTGAAAGTGCGGGTCTCGCTCACGCTTGGGTCACAGCCGGCGGCAGTGGTGGTCACGCGCCAGTAGTAGGTGCCGGTGCCCAGCAGCGACACAACGCACTGCAGCGTGAGGTTGCCATTCTCGGGTTGCAGATAGGTGCTAGATTGCACCACATTGCTAAATGCCTCGTCGCGAGCCACTTCGAGCTTATAGGTCTCGGCACCCACATTGCCAACCACAAACTTGAAGTTATCGTCAATCTCGGCACCATTCTCGGGATAGATGAGTGTGGCCTGAGGGGCGAAGTCGCGCTGAGGGGTGATGAACGAAGCCGTCGCGCTGAGTGCGTCAAACTTCCCGGGCTCGACCGTTGTCACTCGCCAGTAGAAGCGTGTTGACGAGGGCTGAGCGCTCAGGTCAATGGTGAGGTGGTTCTCGGTTATGTTCTTCTCATTGACTATCACATTGGTGAAGTTGATGTCGCTGGCAATCTCCAGGCGATAGGAAGCACCGGGCACGCTGGTCCACGAGAATTCCTGCTCCCACTGCGCCACGGCATCGTCGACCGGTGCCAGGAGTGTCACCGGCTGCGCCTCGCCCACCGGAGCATTGAGATAGGCAGGGGTGTATTCAAAGTTGTAACCATCGACACTCGACACGGCAAACCAGTAGCCGCTGATGTATTCATCGTCAAGCTCAATCGAGGTGCTGTAGGTCACCGCCATGAGGTAGTCGCTCTTGATGCCCTCAAACCGCTCGCTGCCTATCGTGCTCACGTCCACACTGGTGGGGATGGCATAGATGGCATATTTCACGAGCTGTCCCTCCACCTCGTCCCACGACAGGGTGCTGCCTGTGAGGGCAAGATTTTCGGGCGTGGCAAGATTGTCCTTGGGTTTCCACTCCAGCGCTGGTGGCAAGGCCTTCTTGGGGAAGATGGTTTGTACCAGGTAGTTGCCCAGGCCTGTCATGCGGGGGCCGTTGATATATCGCGAGGAGTAGAAGTTCACGCCTGGGGCATTGTTCTCGGTGTACTGGCGGCTGAGCTCAACCTGCGCTGCTATCTCCTGCCAACTGGCGGTGGTGTTGCCGTCGTTGTCCATGAAGTATATGTTCTGGCTGGCATAGTGGTGGCGGTTGAAGTGCTTGGCAACGTAGCTCCACCACTGGGTCAGGGGACCAAAGGGGTTGGTCGAGTGGTTGCGCTTCCAGTAGAGCTGGGGCGAGATATAGTCGATGGTGCCCTCCTCGAGCCACGCCAGCGGGTCGCTGAAGAGCGAGGAGTACTGCCAGTCGCTGCCAGTGGGGCAAGGGTTTACGCCATGCTGAGAGGCGCTTGTTGCCGCCGTTCCTGCCACACCGGCGGGTCCTATGGCAAAGCGCACCTGCGGCTTCACCTGCTGCACCATGTTATACACGTCGGCAACCATCTGGTTGACCTGCGCGCGGCGCCAGTTGGCAAAGCTCAGGCTGGTGCCGCTGTTCTGCCACAGCGAGTAGTCGGCAGCGCTGCTGTTGGTGGGTATTCCGCTGGGATAAAAGTAGTCGTCGAAGATGATGCCGTCGATGTCGTAGTTCTCAATCATCTCGCGGCACACGTTCACGATGCGCTCACGCGAGGCGGGCAGGCCGGGGTTGAGCACTGTGGTGGTGGTTCCCGAACTGTTGGTATAGGTGAGCAGGATACCCGAGTCGCGCAACGCCTGGTCCTGAGGGGTGTTCCAGGTGCCTGGACCGCCGTTGGCATAACGGTAGGGGTTCACCCAGGCATGGCACTCGATGCCCCGCTTGTGGCACTCCTCTACGGCAAACGCCAGTGGGTCCCAGCCGGGATTGGTGCCACGGGTGCCAGTGAGGTAACTCGACCACGGCTCGTAGCTCGACTGGTACATCGCATCGCACATCGAGCGCACCTGAATGCACACGGCATTCATGTTGGTGCTGGCAAAGCCGTCAAGGTAGTCAATCAAGGTCTGTTTTTGGCGGGCAATAATGCTTGCCGTGGTGCCGCGCTCGCTCGGCCAGTCAATGTTGGACACTGTGGCGAGCCATGCGGCACGCATCTCGCGCTTCTGCTCCTCGGCACCCATCACAGTGGGCAGCACGAGCGCCAGCGCCAGAATAATAAGTTTTAGTTTTCTGGACATTTTTTCTTATGTTTATCAAGTTATTAAGATTTTTCTGCTACAAAGATAATGTATAACCCCCAAAAATATTTGTGTTTAACACTTAAAAAAACTTAATGCGCAAGTTTGGAGGATGGGGGATCGAGGATAGGAAATCGAGGACGGGGAATGGGAAGAGCAAATTTTAGTGATTTTGGCAGATTATAGGCTATAAATTGCCAAAGTTGGGTGAATTTTAGTGTTTTTGGCAGATTATAGGCTATAATGTGCCAGAATGCTGGCGGCCAAATTTTAGTTGAGCGATAATGGCTATTCACTTTATTATTTGGGGTGTAATGGCAAAAAACTGTAACTTGCGGGGGTAATTATTTGCACATTTTATCTCAAATCACTACATTTGCACCACAATAAACTAATTTTGCTAAGGAAATGAAAAAGACATTACTAGTGGCTGCGCTCATAGTGGCGGCAGCCGTGGGATACCAAGCCAGCGCACTCACTGGCGACGTGAATGGCGACGGCAGCGTGACAAGTGCCGACATCACCGCTCTTTACAACTACCTCCTCAGTGGCGACACCACCTTCCTCGAGACGAGCGATGTGAATGGCGACGGCGACATCACTAGTGCCGACGTGACGGCAGTCTACAACATCCTGCTCAACGGAGAGGAACCTGGTCCCGACATCGACGATTTCAACGTCAATGTTGAGTATGATGGCACCAGCGCCACCGTCACCGTTGCCAAGAACATCCAGAGCATGATGACTGTGAAGGTGAACGGCGCCCACGTCAACATCGTGGTGAGTCCCGCGCTGCAAGACTCGGTGATCTATAACCTGAGCGGCAACACCAGCAACGGCTCGTTCTACATGGACGGCGACTACAAGTGCTTCGTAAACCTTACCGACCTCACCATCACCAACCCCGACAGCGCCGCTATCAACATCGACGACGGCAAGCGCATCGACATCACCCTCAATGGCACCAGCACCCTTGCCGATGCCACTGGCGGCGCCCAAAAGGCATGTTTCTTTGTCAACGGACACGCAGTGATTGGCGGTTCGGGAACGCTAAACCTCACTGGCAACAGCAAGCACGCCTACTTTAGCGACGAGTACACCCGCATGACCAGCGGCACTATCAACGTGGCAAACTCGGCAAGCGACGGCATGCACGTTAACCAGTATTTCCAGATGGATGGCGGCAACATCACCATCAACACCACTGGCGGCGACGGCATCGACGTGGGATGCACCAACGATGAGAGCGACACCAACAACGGCCAGTTCATTATGAACAACGGCACGCTCAACATCACCACCACAGGCAACGCCGTGAAGGGCATCAAGAGCGAGTCGATAATGACAATCGCTGGCGGCACTATCACTGTGAGCACCAGCGGCAACGCAGTGTATGACCCCGACAAGGCCGACATCAGCAGTTGCGCCGCTATCAAGTGTGACAGCACATTCAACATGAGCGCAGGAACCGTGAACCTCACCAGCACCGGCATGGGAGGTAAGGGACTGAACACCGACGGCAGCGTGAACATTAGCGGTGGCGACTTCACAGCAGTGACCACGGGCGACGTGTATGAGTACTCGGCTACCCTCGACACCAAGGCTGGCGGCGTGAAGGCCGACGGCACTATCACCCTGAGTGGCGGCAACGTGCGCGTGGCAGCCAGCAGCGACGATGCCCGAGCATTCAACGGCAAGTGCGGCTTCTTCACCAACGGCGGCTACATCCTGGGCATTGGCGGCAAGTCATCGACAGTGAGCACAGGATACACCCAGAGGTACAAATACTACCGCAACCAGGTGATAACAGGCGGCAGCACAGTGACCTACGACGGCGTGTCGATGGCAATCCCATCGTTCTACAGCAACAGCAGCGCACTAGTGGTAGTTTCTACACCAAACCTATAGACGGTGGCTGGCCAGAACGTCCCCACGGGGACGAAGCGAGTTAACCCCACGGCACGTGCATGCCGTGGGGTTTGCATTATTTCGTCCCCCTTCGGGGACGCCCATCCTACAGGTCGATGTTGATGCTTGTGGTGCGGAAGGAGAAGAGGTTGTCGCTGAGCTGGGTGTTGCCGGTGTTGATGGAGAAGTTCTTCTGTGAGCGCGCCTTGACAATGGGCACCACAAACTCAATGTTGTCGCCTGCTGGTGAAACGGTAAAGTCTACTTGCTGGTTCTTCTCGTTGAGGAGGATCAGAGAATCGGGAGCCTGGGCATTGAGGTGCTTCAAGACCTCGTCGACGCTCACTTTCACTGCCACCTGAGTGGTATCGTGGTCGTTGCGATTGGAAATCAGGATGTTGACAGTGTTTTTGTTCTCACAGGCAGCGCACAGCAGCGCCACAATCATTATGACAAGTAATTTTCTCATGTCGTTTTCTCCTCAATATCTTTAATGCCATCGCGGCACAAGCCCACGCGATAGCGCTTGTATTCCACTATTCCTTCATACTTACACTGGATGACGAAGTTCAGGTAATAGGCCTTGTCGCCACTGGTGAAATGG
Organism: uncultured Prevotellaceae bacterium; assembly: GCA_900318065.1. Lineage (GTDB taxonomy): Bacteria > Bacteroidota > Bacteroidia > Bacteroidales > Muribaculaceae > Sodaliphilus. The sequence continues at coordinate 12,045 of ONIY01000047.1, read as the reverse complement.
CTACTGGCATCGCCCTCGTTGACATATAGCGGCACGGTGGGGTTGTCCATCTTGCGCATGAAATTGGACAGGTTGAACCGCACAATGTTGTTGATGCCATTGATGGGATAGGCCGAGAGGCGGTCCACCTCCTTGCGCTTGAGGTGCACATACTTGCGATACTGTATCACCTGCTCGTCCACCCCACGGTTGACAACGAGCAGATTCTTGCGACCGCGCTTCTCATACACATGCTTCGACACGTCCTTGGGCGAGACGAAGTCGAAGCCTTCCTTCACCCACCCTATCTTGCGCGCCGCCACCCTGATGGTGATGAGGTAGTCGTAGAAGCGGCTACCCAGGCGGTTGGCAAAGTAGTTGCGAATCAGGTCCTTGATGCGGTCCTTGAACATATAACTGATTACCAGCGCAATGAAGAACGGTAGGGTGAAGTTGCCATAGGTCTGCTGGAAGGCAAACGACACCACCGTGGCAAAGACCATCGACACTCCAGCGGCAAAGCTGAACGCCACCTGCTCAAGAAAAGCGGTGTTGCGACGCTTGTGAGTGGGCAGGTACAGGTTACTCTCGATGTACTTCTTGAGCTGGCTGGCACGATATACAAACTGGCGGTTATTGTCGTGGCTGTTGTCTTCCACCTCGAGGAAACCACGACGCTGGCGGTACTTGTGCTCACTGTCGAGCAACTGCGTGAGCATGGGCAGCAACGGTCCGCCGCTGTGATGCTGACGCGGATTGAGCAACTTCACGAGTCGCCCCAGGTGCTGCTCCAGGATATTGGAGATGAACTCATCGCCAAAGTCGTAGAACACCACCAGGTCCTCACCCATTGGGGCATCGAGCAAGATGGGCCGCAGCGAGCGATACATCTCCACCACCGCCTTGAGTTGCTCCACCAGGTCGCAGGCGAGGCTCTGCCGCGCGTCGTCATTGTTCTGCTGCGTGACTTTAACGTAGGCATCGCGCACGCTGCTCTTGACGATAGAGGCATACATCTTGACCTCGGTCTCAAACTCCTTGTTCTCGTTCACCGGGTCGAGGCAAGCCTGCTTCATGCGCGTGAAGGGCAGCGAGTGCTCGTCGGTGAGTTCGCGCAACTGGTAGCTGGGCGTTATGAGCCTCAAGTGCGAGATAGTGTCGCAGTAGAACGTGTCCTTGCTATAGGTGTGACGATTCACATCAAGCACCTCGGGGATATATATCCAGGTGTTCATGTAAAAGTCATTGTAGGTCGCCCCCTCACCAGGGAGGTAACCCACTTTGAACTCCAGCGTGTTGCTGTCATGAATTTTAGGCTTGATGCTTATCATTTTGGTTGATGGTTTATTCTCTTGTTTATGGTTTATGGTTTATTGTTTATGGAAAACAGTGAAGAGATTAAAGGCACTGCATTCTCACAATCGGTCGGCAGGTCGCAAGGCACCGCCTTGCGAAACAAACTGAAAACTGATTACTGAAAACTTTCCCAACGCCGCAGGCGCAACTTAACACTTAACACTTATCACTTAAAAGAACACTCCATTGGTGTATCCAAACCACCTGAGCACTGTGTCGCCCCACAGGAGGATCATGAGCCAACTGATGAACATCATGGTGATACCAAACTTGAAGGTGTCGCTAATGCTGTACTGGTTGGTGGTGTAAAGCAGGGCTGCCGGCTTGCTGTTGAAGGGCAGCACATAGACGTGACCCACGAGCAACGCCACAGGAAACGCCAGGCTCATAATCGAGTAGCCGTTGCTCTGTGCCACGCCAATGGCGATGGGCACGAAGATGAGCGTGAGCATCGTCTTCGACTCGAAGATGAGCGAGAACAGCAGGATGCTTGCTGTGAGAATCATGTAGATAACCCAGAATGGCGTGCTGGCACCAATGCCCAGTGCGCCAAAGAGGGCGTTGATCATTGTCCCGGGCAGGCCAGTAGCCTCAAGGCCCGCTCCCAGGGTGTAGGCACCCGCCGAGAAGAGCAGCAAGTGCCAGGGGATGTCGACATCGTTCCACTTCACGATGCCCACCTTGGGCAAGAGAGCCACCACAGCACCCATAAAGGCGACCGCCGTCTGCCCTATGCCATGATAATCGCCAGTAGCCCAGAGAATAAGCACCGTCATGAAGATGGCAACAGCCCTGTACTCCTCACCCGTCATCTTCCCCAGCTTGTGCAACTCATCGCGCAGGCGGTCCATGCCACCCTCGATTTGCGGCACTCGCTCTTCCTTCTTGAGCGGGAAGAAAATCTTTGAGCCCACAAACCAACCAATCAGGATGAGGATTATATTCATGGGGAAAGCCGCCATAAACCAGTTCTGGTAGCTCACCGAACCAATTCCCAGCGCTCCACCAATGAGAGCTCCTGCAAGCAGCGTGGCTCCCGAGCCAGTAAGGAAGGAGTTGGCACCCAGGTTAATCTGGAAAAGGTTTTGCAGCACCAGGTTACGGCCAAAGTTGTTGCGGTGTCCCTCGCTGGCGCCATAGATGGCAGCCACCACCATGAAGATGGGCAGCAAGATTGCCGCCTTGGCGGTTGTTGCCGAGATAAATGCCGAGAGCACTATGTTGATAACGATAAAGCTCAGAATGATGCCATTGGTGCTCTTGCCAAATTTTATCACAAACCACAAGGCAAATCGCTTTGCCACCTGAGTCTTGACAAGCATACTTGCCAAGATAAACGACAGGATGTTGAGCCACATCACCGGGTGGCCCAGCTGCGCATAGGCCTCCTTGTCGCTCGTGACCCCCGTGAGCACAATCATCATGATGACTATCAACGAGGTGAGGTAGTTAGGGATTGCCTCAGTAATCCACAAGATAATGGCGGCAACAAATATTGCAAGCATAGCATAGTTGATGCGCAAGAAGCGGTTGTGAGTGTCGGCAGTGAGCTGCTGTTTCTCGGCATCGGTGAGATCGCGCTTGGTCTCCTTGCCGCTATTGTCAACTTGCACTGCGAGTTTCTTCTCGCCCTTCTTGTACATGTCGTCATAACGCTTCATGGCGCCCTCGGCGAGCTCGGTGGTGTCCTTGCGGGTGTCTATCCTGTTGATAAAAGGGATATCGGCAAAGAAATAGATCACCACAAAGGCCAGTATCGCCAGTGGCCCGCCTATGCGCTGTAATATTTTCTCGAAGCCCGACTTTTGCATCTTGGGCAACTTCTCGAGCTTGTAGTTGTTCATGTCAAGAGGATCGAAATGCTCCACTTGCTGGGTAATTGCTTCCGCCATATCTTTAAGGTTTTAAATAAAAGGGGTGCCTGCTGATGCCCGTGGCACCCCTGAAAAATTGCAAGTCTATTTATTTCAGATTATTTCCAGTTCTTGTAGGGGTTCTTCATGAGCATGGAGTTGTAGTACTTGGGATCGCCAGTGACCTCCTCGCCAAGCCATGCTGGGCGGTCGAAGGCGGCATCCTCGCTGGGAAGCTCCACCTCGGCAACGGTGAGACCCTCGTTGTCGCCGTAGAACTCGTCGACCTCAAAGGTGCGCTCACCTGCCTTCACCAGGTAGCGGGTCTTGTCGATAACGCCAGGCTCGCAAATCTTGAGCAGGTCGTTAACCTCCTCAACGGGAATTTCCTTCTCCCACTCAAAGCGGCTGGCACCGCTCTCGTTGCCTATTCCCTTGATGGTAATGAAGCCCTTCTCGCCCTTGACGCGAACTCGCACTGTGCGCTCGGGAACCGAGCACAGGTAGCCCTGAGTGATGCGTGTGGCCTTGAAAGCCTCGCCCTTGAAATCACCCTTTACCAGAAATTTTCTTTCTATCTCTTGTGCCATAATTATTTGATTTTTTTAAAATTTGAAATAGCATCGGTTGCCACAGTTATCATGAAATTGTCATAGCCTCATGAAAAAAAACTGAAACTGATTACTGAAACTGATTACTGACAACTGATTACTGATTACTGATTACTGACAACTAATTAGCCAAGGGCTTGTTAATCATACCAATCACGCGCTTGATAGCCTGGAGGTAGTTGATGTTCTCAACGCCCTCGAGGCCAACGTCGGCGATGGTCTTCTTGATGTCGTCAATCTCGGTGCTCTCGCTGTTGATGGTGCGCACCATGGCGCCGTTGATATACACCTCGCCAGTCTCGCAAATGGTGTCGTTGACCATGTAGCCATAGCGTGCCTTCTCTACCTTGACAGCCTGCAGGTCGGGGTGCTCGTCAATCATCTGGAGAAACTCCTCGAGGGTGTACTCGTCCTTGGTGAGAGTGGGCAGGCCTTCTACCTTGAATGCTGGGAACACCTCATCCTTGAGCACTTGAGCGCTGATGGGGAACTCGCCTTTCATCAAGGGATTCCACTGCTCCAGCCCGTCAACTTCCTGCACAAAGGTCTTGATGTCCATCTTGCCATCGCGAATCTTGGTGTTGTTAACATCGTTGGTACGGCTCACGATATAGGTCTCGGTGCTGTGACGCTCCCACACCTTCTCGGGCACTGGCACACTCAGGCGTGCCATGCGCTTGCTCGCCTCGCAGAAGCAGCGACCAAAGCTGCGGAACTCAAAACGTGGTTTAGAAATTTCACCAATCTTTAATTCTTCTTTTGCCATGATTTTCTAATAGGATATATTTATTTTGGATTACTTTAACGTGTTAAGAAAAGGCTTGGCAGGCAAGCGATTACAACCCGCCAAGCCTTACGGAGTTTTATAGATTGAAGTTTACTGTATTTACTGTACTACAGTGGGGTCTTCGGCGCCAGTATCGGGGTTCTTGGTGCCCAGGGTCTTGTCGGCGATCATGAACTTGCCAGTGCCGTTAGGACAGCGGCTCCAGGTCTGCTTGTTCTCGGTGAGCGACTGGTTGCCCCATCCGTCGAGCTTCTCGCCACGCTCAAACTTAGTAACGAGAGTGCTGTTAGGATCAAATATCTGGAAGAGAACGCTCTTCTTGGCCGAGAGACCCTTGGTCATTGGACGTGGGTTAGGACCACTACCGCCCTCTCCAGGAATGTCCTTGGCACCAACAATGCAGAAGTAGCCATGACCCATGATAACCTCACCAGCCTCGCCAACCCAAACGTCGTAGGCCTCATCTTTGCGGATTACTACGCCTTGCAACTTGATTGGGTCATCGCCATTGTTGTAGAGCTCAAGATATTTCTCGCCATCGGCACCAGCTCCATAAACCTCGTTGATAACGAGCTTAGTGTAGTCGCTGGGCTTGTCGCCTACGGTGTAGTCCTTCTCGGCAGTGCTGGTGTAGCCAGCCTCGTTGGTGATAGTCACAACATAGGAAACCTTAGTGCCGTCGGGCATTGCAGGAATGGTGGCGGTGTAGGTCTTGCCGTCGCCAGCCATGTTAACCTCGGTGTAGGTAGAAGCCTCGCCGGTCTTGTATTTCAAAACGGCCGATTCCACTTTGAGCAGACCCGAAACCTTAGCGGTTACAACCACATCGTCAAACGAAGTGGGAGCATCAGGGTTAATCGAAACAGCTTCGATGGTGTTAGGGCCCTCATATACTTTATCCTCAACACATGCTGTCATAGCAAGAGCAGCAATAATGAGCGCGAATGCTAATTTTATAGTTTTCATTGTCTTTTTATCTTTAAAGAGTTAAACAATTGATTAGAAGTTAACCTCTAAGCGAAGGCCTAACATGCTGTAGTTCACACCGCCCTTGCCTTTGGCCTCTACAATCTTGGTGTAGTCGGCAGTGGGCTTGCCGTCGGCATCGTGGCCTGTGAAGAGTTTGCCCTTACCGTTGGCGTAGCGGTCGTTGTTAGAGTACTGATAGTTGAGAACAATCTTAACGCTGTTGTTAATCCAGTAGTTCAGACCTACGGTGAAGTTCTCGCCAGCACCACCATACACGTCCTTGTTGTTGAGGGTAAGATAGTCGTAGCGCAATGCGAGCTCGATATCGCCCCACTTGCGGCCGCGCGAAGGCTGAGTAAACTCACCCTCGGCAGTGTTGAAGCGCTGCTTACCACCAAAGAGCAAGCAAGATGCGTGAACATACCAGCCACCAAAGTTGTAGGTGTTTTTGGCAGCATCTACGCTGTTGCGAATCCACTCGGTCTGGAGACGTGCAGGACCATAGTAGGCAGCACCCTCAAGACCATAGAGGAGGGTGTGGTCAACGTCTTTAATAACGTCGGTGTCAAGGTATTTCTTGCGGTTGATGCTGGTAGCGTTGCGGGTGCTGAAACGCTCACCGCCCCACTCACCAGTGGCAACATCGGTCTTAGGAGTGCGGTAAGAGATTTTACCACCCAAATAGAGACCCCAGCTGCGGTCTTTGGCATAGGGCATCCATCCAATCTTGCCGGTGAACGAGTAACCCTGGTTGCGGCCAAAGTCCTTGTTATTGTCCTGAACATAGGTCAACTCTTCCTCGCCAGCGACGGTCTGGAAGAAGACACCACCAGTGGCGCGGAAGTGGTTGCGCAGATAAGAAACCTGCAAACCAATGTGACGCGAGGGAACAAGAGCTTTACAAACCATTGGACGCTCCATGAAGGTCAAGTAACGCGACGAGGTGGTCTGCTCCATAGAGAAGTCCTCCTTGAAGTTACCAGCCTTGATTGACACATTGGGGATGCCGTCGAATTGCACGATAGCGTCCTTGAGCTCAAACTTGCCGTCGGCAAAGTCAACGTCAACCTCACCATACCAGTTGTGAGGCAGACGGGCTTTAACGGCGAAACGTGCGCGACGAATCGACACGTTGTTGCCAATGTCGTTGTAGTCTTTGTTGTTGCCAAAGAACATGGCGCCATCTACTTGCACGCGGTTGTCAAACCACAGGCGATACTCCTTGTTTTTCGACTCAAACGTGAGGATGTTGTTACGCTGCTCTGAAATCAGCTCTTCACGATCGACTTTCACGCCATACTGATTGTAGACGGCGGTCTCGTCTGATTCCTGTGCCCACGCACTTCCCAGTGTGGAAAGCGCCAGCACAAAGGTTAGAGTTAATAATTTTTTCATTGTAAAAACATTTTGGTTAATAAAATAGATAGTTATTGTATTTATATCATCTGTAGATATTCCACAATATTGACGCTGCGGTCGAGCTTGAGCTTGCGCCTGAAGCGGTAGCGGCTCACCTCCACGCTCTTGGGCTCGACGTTCATCATGCCCGAGATGTCCTTGCTCGAGAAGCCCAGCCGCAGCATGATGGCTAAGCGCTTCTCTTTCTCCGAGAGGTTGGGACATCGCATCAGCAGGCGGCTCACGAAATTCTTGTGCAGGCCTTCGACCTGGGTGTAGAACTGGTCCATCTCGCCCGTGAGCCGCATGTTCTCATTGAGTTTTTGCGCTGTCTCGCGCAACTTCTGGCGCAGCAGCGCCACGTCCTCCTCGTGGGAGAGGTCGTTGAGGCCCTTGCTCAAGTCTTCGAGATACTGACGCTGCTGCTTTATATATAATGAAAGGTTTACTAGCTCTTTGTGCTTGATGTCGATTTCGCTGGTCATCACGTTGAACTGCGATGTCACGGCAGCCACGTCCATGCGGTTGCGCTCGTCGCCAGCCTCGGTGCTGTGGCTGAGCTCGTCGTCAAGGGCCTGCTTGGTGATGTTGTGCTTGTGCCATTGCTTGGAATACAATATTACAAGCAGGCACGTGGTTAGCACAAAGCAAGTTGTGATTGCAATGATCAATGGACTCACCACCACCTGCGTCATTGCAGTGACAAGCAGGAATGCTATGAGTGGCGTGGCAATGGTGATGCTCGACAGGTTGATGAGGCTGCGACGGCGGGCGCCCTTGGTCATCTTGCTGCATTCACGCAGCTGGCTGGGCGAGACCACAACGGGTGTCATGCCAAGCAGCAAGGTGCCACCCAGGTTTCCCAGCAGCAGCACTGTAATGAGCGCATAGAGCGACGGCAATGCCCAGCTCATGGGCTTTGCCATCGAGTTCTCATGGCGCAGGACGGCAGTGGTGGGCACTACCGTGACCATGCTCAACAATGCCAGGAACATGAACAAGAACGGCAGCCAGGTAACATCAATCTGGGTGAGGAAAGAGGAGAGGATGGGTGAAGAAAAAAGCGCGAAGTTGACAGCAAGTGTCAAGCCACCCAAGATGGTTGCGCCAAGTGCCAAGCGCTTCATTAGCAGGTTCTTGAGCAACAAGTGACGGTCGGTGTTGAAGATGATGTGGTCAAACACCCGTTCGTAGATATAGAACAGGAGCAGTCCCAAAAGCGGCGCTGCCACTATCGACAGCAAAGCCGCAGTAATCGTGGGATGGAACGCCCAGTCGCCATGATAGGCAAGCGCGGCGGTGGCGCCCCAAAAGGCTGTCACTGCCGAGGTGTACTGGTCGGCACTTCTCACGATGGCAACCGTCATGACCACGCTGCACATTATTTTATAAGCGACGCCAATGCTCAGGTTGTTGACGCCCGAGGCCGTCTCGTCGCTGATAAAGAGCACTAACAGGCACAGCACAGCGGCAACAATGAATAGCAGGAAGCCAAAGAGCCTGGTCGATATCAAGTCGCGAATGTGGATGCCCAGGAAACTGACGCCAATTTCCCGGTATCCAAGCCACGCTCCCACCAAGAGGAGTAGCAATATCGACAGTGCAAATTCCATAGCTATTGATTTAGGGATAAAAAGATTAGTTGTTCAACTTGATGACCATGATCGACAGGTGGTCGGCAACGCGAACCGCCTCCTCGGCAAGCTCCTCGACGTGGAGGGTGAAGTAGCGCAAGTGGAACTTCTGGCTAAGCTTGAAGTTGTCCATCTCGTGAAACACGCGGCGCTTGATGGACTGGGCAAGTTTGCTCACCTCTTTCTCAAAGAAATAGATGCGGTGGGTTTTCTCGCCCACAAAGCGTGGCGCCTTGAAATAGTCGCGCGACGCCTGAATGGTGCCCTCAACAGCCAGGCCGGTGACCTCCACGAGTTTGAGGAAGTCAACATTAAGCTCCGATGGGAAGAATGGAATCTCTATCTCATACTGCCACAAGTTCTTGTGCAGCAGGTTGATAATGGTGTCGAGACGCTCCAGCAACTGCATTATCTCCACGCGCTGGTCGGTCACGAGGGAGTAGGTATAGAGTTCATTCTCTATGGTGCGACGCAACTCGATAGTATTGTCACGCAACCTGGTAATCGACTCGAGGTTGTCGTCAAAGTCTTTTTTGTTGCCCTCAAGATAGTTTTTGATGCCGCTCTTGTAGGTGAGCACACATTCATCGAGCAAATCAAGAAAACTGTCAAGGTCGCTTATGGTCTTATTTGTTTTTTTCAATCCAAACATAATAATGGGGCTTTGTGTTAGTAAATGCAAAAATACAATATAAAAATAAAAAATGCAAATGCATTTAGTGTTGCTCACAATAACGAATACTCAGTGTGTAGTGTTTTTTGAAAATTTATTGTATTATTAATTAGGTGTTTATAAAATTATATGTAGTGTTTGTTTTTCTCATCGAAAAATGAATGTAGTGTTTAAATATTCTTTTTGTAGTCGCAAATTTTCACGGTGCTGTGTTCATTTAAGGCAAAAACGAGTCCTGCCAGGCATCTGGCAGGACTCGTTTCTTAGGGGTGAAATGGATGGGTGTGGCTACTGTATACTTGTGCTCACTTTTTCACTAGCACTCGATAACCCTTGGCATCGAGGGAGAAGGCACTGCTTGCCGCAAGGGTGACATCGCTCTGGGTGGCACCGCTGGCTACGGTGCTGCTGTCAAGCCACAGTGAGTATTCGCCGGCTGGTATCCCTGTCACCGTGGCGGTGGTGTCGAGGTTGCCCAGGTTGAGCAGTACTATCACGGTGTTGTCGCCGCTGGTCTTGGTGAAAGCCATCACATTGGCACTGCTGGTGGTGAGGAAGGAGGTGGCGGTGCCATTGGCAAGAGCCGGCTGGGTGTGTCGCAGTGCCATGAGCGTGGCAATGGTGTTCTGCATCTTGGCGTCGGTGGAGTTCCAGTTGATCTTGGTGTCGTGGAAATAGTCGAGGATCTGGTCATTGCCCACTTCCTGGCCGTTGTAGAGCAGCGGCATGCCATAGATGGTGAAGTAGAGCGTGGTGAAGGCATATTTGTTGGCGCCATACATGCTCTCAAGGGTCTTGCCACCGTCGTTGAAGTTCTGGTCGTGGTTGGTGAGATAGGTCATGCGGTCGAAACTGCGACCCTGGCTCTCGCCTATGAACGACTCGCAGTAGCCCTTGAGGGTGGTGGCACTGGTGCCGGTGGGACCAAAGCGCTCGAGCTTGCCCGACTGGAAATTCCAGGCGTAGTCGTAGTCGAAGCCCACATTGAGCAACTTATTGGCATCGTGCACGATATCGGCCTCGGCAATCATAGTAATGGTCTTGCCGGCAGCATGGCTGCGCAGCATGGGAATGGTGCTCGCCCAGTAACTGCCCGGGATGGCTGGACTCGACACATAGTCGCAACGGAAGCCGTCGACGCCGGCCTGGTCAATCCAGAAGCGCAGGCACTCGTTCATCGCCTCACACAGGTCGGGGTTGTCGTAGTTGAGCTGGTACACGTCGCCATAGTTGTTAGGATGCACCATCTCGCCGTTTTGCATGGTGTAATACTCTGGGTGCTGTGTCACCCACACGGCATTGGTCGCGGTGTGGTTGGGCACCCAGTCGAGAACCACTTCCATGCCCAACTCATGGGCACGGTCAACGAAGCTTTTCAACTGTGCCACAGTGCCGTAGTTAGGATTGGTGGCCATAAAATTAGTGGCTGCATAGGGGCTGTTGATGCCTCCACCACGTGGGTAGATGGGCATGAGCCACACGATGTCGATGCCCAGCGAGCGCAGATCGCCGAGTTTGGCCTGGGCAGCGGCAAAGGTTCCCTCGCTGGTGAAACTGCCCACGTTCATCTCATATATCACGCGGTTCTTGCTCGTGAGCGCCACAGTGTTGCTCACGTCGATGCTGTGGGTGTTGACGGGTGTCACCACTTCGCCGCTGGGCTGTGTGCTCACGTCCGACACGGTGTAGGCGCCGTCGGCCTCTACTCTAATATATGTGTCTTGACCGAAATTGAAGTTTGCCATCAGGTCGAGTTGCTTGCCACCGTTATTGTTGTTGAGTATCCAATAGGTGCCGCTGGTGGTGTAATAAACCTTGGGCATCTCAAAGACATACCACAGCTCTCCATCGATGGTCTTGGTGGCAGTATAGTGCTCTCCGGGCCAGGCAGCGCCCACCGGAGCGGCGTTTTTCCACACATAGAGGCAGTAGTCGTTCCAGTCCAGCTCGCTGTGCAGGTACACCACTGGCGGTGGCGTGCCGTCGTCGTCAATAACATAACTGTAGGAACCTGCCGAACCGTTGATAGTGAGGTAAATGTCGTTCTCGCCCATGGTGTAGTCGCTCATGAGGTTGAGCTGGCGATTGGTGCCACCATTGACGGCGGCATAGTTATTGGCAATGTAGTTTAAGGCACGGCCATAGTAGCCGTCGGTGAGCGCAAACTCATAATAGTTCTTGCCGTCGTGGGTCACCTCACCATTGTGGTGGATGCCTGGCCATGGGCTCAGAACGCCCTGCTCGGGCCACGCATAGAGTGCCATATCTCCCCAGCCGGCATTGTCGCTAATGTAAATCTTGCCGCGCTTAACTGGAGGCACATAGGTCCCCAGGATGACATCATAGACATCGGTAACGTCGGCCGAGGTCACCGCGTCGTCGCTGTTGACGTCGGCACTGCTTTCCAGGGAGTTGTCAACGCCCAGCAGCACGTCGTAGATTGCCGTGACATCGGCAGCATTCACCGCGCCATCACCGTTGACGTCGCCATGCACAGCAGCATTCAAAACGTTGAAAGCGATTAACAGAAATAGAATAATGGAAATCTTTTTCATTTATGAACTGTATTTTTAGATTATGTGTTTTTTCCACGAGAATTAATCATGTGATGACAAAATTACACCTTTTGAGCGAAACAACAAAAAAAGTTAATATTTACAACCGTTGTTTTGATTATTGACAATTTCCTAAAATCCGCAGATATTTTTTCGAGTGTCTGATTTAGCCCTTGCTTGTGACGATTCTGTCTGACTCTGGGCTTAGAAACGCTTGACATTACTTGTAT
>ONIY01000017.1 GCA_900318065.1 uncultured Prevotellaceae bacterium | reverse complement strand
CAACATGGAGCAGCTTAGCGAGAATCCCGCCGAGGTTGACTTCGACATACTGCGGAGGCTCAAGAAAGATTATCCAAGCAAGATTGTGGTGGCATCTATCATGGGCCAGACCGAGGAGGAATGGATACAGCTTGCCAAGATGGCCGAGCAAGCCGGGGTTGACGCCCTGGAGCTCAATTTCTCTTGTCCGCAGATGCGTCTTGCTGGCATGGGAAGCGACGTGGGGCAAAATCCTGAGCTGGTGTTGTTCTTTACCGCACATGTTAAGCGTGCTGTGAGTATCCCGGTTATTCCCAAGATGACGCCAAATATCACCCATATCAATGAACCTGCCATGGCATCTTACTTTGCTGGTGCCGATGCCATTAGTGCCATCAATACCATCAAGAGCATTACCATGGACGACCGCAGCAATGTGTCGGGGCAACGCACGGTTTCGGGACTGTCGGGGCGTGCTGTGAAACCCATCGCACAAAGGTATATCCTTGATATGGCTAAAAACACTTTGATGAAGAACATTCAGTTCAGTGGCATAGGCGGCATTGAGACTTGGCGTGATGCTTTGGAGTTCTTGCAGCTGGGATGCCGCAACTTGCAGGTGTGCACAGCTGTGATGCAATATGGTTACCGTATTATCGACGACCTTATCCTTGGACTTAAGTACTATATGTACCAGCGCCAAGTGAGCAGTCTCGACGAGCTGGTGGGCGAGGAGTTGCCACGTTTTGTCAAGCCCATAGATCTTGACCGGTCTACTGTGGTTTATCCCATGATTGACCGCGACAAGTGCGTAGGCTGCGGCCGCTGCCACATCTCCTGCATGGATGGCGGCCATCAGGCAATCACCTTTGGCGACGACCACAAGCCGAAAATTGTGGGCAGCAAGTGCGTGGGTTGCCACCTGTGCAGCCTGGTGTGTCCCACTGGAGCAATCAAGCAGGCTAAGCGCGTGCCCAAGCACAAATAAGTCGGGGCTTTTCACGATGATGATAACAACCGTTTTCCTGGATATCGACAACACGCTGTGGTGGTTTGAACGCAACAGCGAGAAAGCACTTGCCACAACCTTCAAGATGATGGGCTGTGGCGAGTGGTGCCGCAGCTATGACACGTTTCATGACCATTATGAGCACTTCAACCACAACCTGTGGCAACAGTACAACCAGGGCCTGGTAGAGAAGGAGGTGCTCGAGGTGCGGCGATTTGAACAGGCACTGGAGGCGTGCAACTATTGCTGCGACGATGTGGATGAGCTGGCGCAGGCGATGAACGCCTACTATCTTGACCAGCTCGTCAAGCACGACGCGCTGGTGCCAGGAGCGGTGGAACTGCTGCAATACCTGCATGGCAAGGGCTATGAGCTCAACGTGATTAGCAACGGATTCAAGGGAGTGCAGGAGAAGAAACTGGAGGCTGGAGGGATGAACCGCTACATCACACATGTGGTGCTGAGCGAGGACTGTGGCGTGACCAAGCCTCGCCAGGGCATCTACGACTATGCCATGCGATTGTGTGGCGCAAGGCCCGAGCAGATAGTGATGATAGGCGACGACCCCACCACCGACATTCCTGGTGCCCACGACGCCGGATGGGACACGATTTACCTCAACATGCGTGGCATCGACTGTCCTCTTGCCCATCACACTGTCACTTCTCTGCTCGAAATCAAAAATCTGTTGTAAAACCCCAAAAACTGAAATCTTTTCACTACTTTTGCACGCTCAAACAATTTAATTTATATGGAACAAGAACAAAAACTCAAACTCGAGGAGCAGATTATCATGATGCTCAAGACGGTGTTTGACCCCGAAATACCAGTTGATGTCTATAGTCTGGGACTGGTATATAAGATTGACCTTCAGGATGATGGCAATGTGGTAATAGACATGACCCTCACCGCCCCAAACTGCCCCATGGCCGACTTCATCTTTGAGGACGTGCGGCAGAAGGTGGAGAGCATCGACGGCATCACATCTTGCACTGTCAACCTGGTGTACGAGCCCGAATGGGACGTGCGCATGATGAGCGACGAGGCAAAGCTGGAACTGGGATTTGATTTGGAGTGATCAGTAATCAGTTTTCAGTAGTCAGTTATCAGTAGTCAGTTATCAGTAGTCAGTTATCAGTTTTCAGTAAAGCAGTCGAACATTCGAGCAATCGAACAATCGAACAATCGATAAATCGAATAGTTGAGTAGTTATCGGTTTAGTGGTTGCAGTGTCTTGGAATCTCGCTACTGTCTTCCATAAACAATAAACTATAAACCATAAACCAAGAGACGCTACTGTCTTCCATAAACAATAAACTATCAACCATAAACTAAACTGGTCTTCCATAAACCAAGTTCAGTAATCAGTTTCAGATTTATAGCGTGAAAAAAGCATATTTCTTATCCGACGCTCACCTGGGGGCGCAATATATTGAGAACAAGCGTGAGCACGAAGGGCGCTTGGTCGATTTCCTCGACAGCATCAAGGACGATGCCGCCGAGCTGTTCCTGCTGGGCGACATTCTGGACTACTGGTATGAGTACAAGACGGTGGTGCCTCGCGGGCATGTGCGCTTCCTGGGCAAACTCGCCGAGCTCGCCGACTGTGGCGTGAAAATCTACTGGTTCACTGGCAACCACGATGTGTGGCTCTTCGACTATCTCGCCACCGAGGTGGGGCTCACGGTGATTAAAGGTAATACCATCATGGACGTGATGGGCAAGAAGTTCCTGCTCTCGCACGGCGACGATGTGGGATACCAGAAGCCCATGTACCGCTTCACGCGCTGGTGCTTCTACAACCGCGTGTGCCAGTGGCTCTATGCCGGCATCCATCCGCGCTGGACCTATGCCATTGCCACCGGGTGGTCGAAGCAGAACCGCGTTTCGCGCTCGCAAGTGCAGGAGAATAACATGAAAGAGTCATGCTGTCGCCACCTCGAGGAGTTCTGCCTGGACCACCTTGCCCAGCACCCTGAGGTGGAGCACTATGTGTTTGGCCACGTGCATCTTGCGCGGCAGTTGTCACTGCCCGAAGGTCGCACGATGACCATCCTGGGCGACTGGATAAGGCAGTGCACCTATGCCACCTTTGATGGGCACAAACTGGAGTTACACAAGCGAGACGAAAAAATGTCGAATGCACACGGCTGTTAATCAGTGTTTTGTAAATATGTTTGTAACTTTTGTACCAAAAAATTAGGTAATATTCAAAAATTATACATAACTTTGCAACGCAAAAACACAAGGTCATTGAAGAATATTTGAATCTTTCCATCCAGAAAACACTATCTGGATTTTTTTGGAAAGGCATCCGCAATCGTTTGCATCATTTTTTTCATTGCGAGAGATTTTGAGGCTGCGATGCGATGTAACAATTTGTCTTTCAAATGGATTGCATAACGATTACAACTTTCTAAAACATCAAGAAATGCGTGAGACGTTATAAACTATTGAATTTATGAAAAATAGCATTTCAAATTGAGACATTAACTTTACATTTAGAATAAACCTCAAAACATTCTTTTATTACCTTACATTAAATTATTACCTATTGAATGCTTAGCAAGGATCATTTGACGAAAATAATCCTTGCTATTTTTATTGTCACTGTCCTATTTGTCCTAATGCCCGAATTGGGATTATTGGCTTAGTGAGTTTTATTGCAGAGACGACTAATTGAAAGAGTTTCTGCTGAATTGCGCATGGAAATTCACTTTTCGACAACAGAAAGTTGGTTACACTTTTGTTAAAATTGGCTGCACTTTTGTCTTTTTGGTTGTACTTTTGTAAATTGCAACCAAGTTTTTTGTGATTCTATTGTTTTATCTAATTGCAGTTTGTAATTTTGAATGGAAGAATAATATAATTATCACGCATATTTATCGATATTGATAATTGTCTCTCATTTTTTTCCGAAATTATTATGATTTGCATCATTAGGATACTGGCAAGGGCTATCAATGGGTTGTGTAACTCATTGGATGTCACCATTTACCCACCCCCACAGCGTAAATTTTCGTAAATCAATATCTTACGGCACATTCCGTCGCTTGGTGCGGAGTGTGCCGCTTTTTTAGTTCAATTAATTTAGTTCTAACACATAAAATCCAGAAATTATGAAGAAATTCTTTACCTTATTCATGCTTTTGGTGCTGGGGGCATCGGCCACCTCAGGCATCAATGTTAAGACTCAACATTTTGAGGTGACTGACTCAGTTAGATTTTTTGAACCAAACAATCCTCAGGACATAGGCTACAAGTTCACAAAGTCGGCGTCTGCCGATTGGCCTGTTACCGTCAATGGCAAGAAGTGTCCCGCTCTCAACGAGTACTTGGTAGAGTCGGTGTTCTACGCAAGCCATAACCCAAATGCATTCCCAAGCATACCCGGGGATGTCAATACTCTCTCTGGTTGCGTCAAGAAGTGGGTACACGACATTTTGAGGGAGAACGTTATGGTCCAGGAATATACCGTCAAAGAAATGGGACCTGGGATACAAGACATTAACAGCGACAAAGAACCAGAACGTTGCTGGTATGAGACTGTTGACATGAAATTAAACCACACTGAGGGCAATATCTTGTTCTTTGTCGAGAATGGCAGCAGCTACTATGGTGGAGCGCATTACACCTATGGTGTCAGCTATTACCCATTTGATATAGTCCTCAATCGTCCCATCCAGCTCAAAGACATCGTGACCAGTCCCACTAAGGTGTTGCGCATGATACCAAAATATGACAAGCGCGACAAAGACAGCAAGTGGTATGATAATGTCAATGAAGTGGAGATTGAGAACTTCTACGTTAAGAATGGAAAATTGGTGTTTGTTTTCCAACCTTACCAAGCTGGTCCCTTCAGCGACGGCGTAGTTGAGGTGCCCATCCCCCTGAAGACTCTGCGTAGCAAGAAACTTCTCACAAAATATGGAAGAGGCTTATTGAAGTAAAGTATAATTATTTAAGCGTAAAGACATGAAACTCAACAAATTTTTACTGTGCTTGATAACACTGCTTGCATCTGCCAATATTGCTTCGGCCAATTGTGAAACTGGTGCAAGAATCAAGGAAGGATACTACATCATAAGCACAACTGTTAACCAGAATTTTTGCGTCGATGTTAAAATGGGCGTAGCAGCCGAAAAGACTAATATCCAGATACACCACGCCAATGGAACTAAAGCACAAAAGTGGTATTTCGAAAACGCTGGCAACGATTCTTACTACATTCGTTCGGCTCTTGACCGCAACTTGGTACTTGCCATAAAGAATGATGCGGCAGTTGAGGGTGGCAACATACAGCTTGCACGATTCAATGGCAGTGAGGCGCAACGATGGTATCTACAGAAGGTTGACAATGGCTACTTTCGCATACGTTCTTCGGCCGATTATATGATGGTTCTAGACTTTAATGGACGTCCAGCCGATAGAGTTAATATCAAGCTTGCAGACTTCTTCAAGGATTGTGATAAAGGTTCCATTGTATGGAATATTCACAAGTAACTATAGAAGACAAGAAAAAAAATAATTTTATTATAACATTATGAAAAAATCTATTTTCGTTTTGGCACTAATAATTGCGTCAATGTTATCTGTTCAGGCACAGAACTTGACTAGAACGGCTTGGACTACAATGGTTCCTGGAGACCAGGAGCTTGAGATGTGTTGCGTGGTGGAAGCTGGAACAGTTCGGCAGATAAATGTCGCATCTCGAAGCGTTTCAAGGCTCCAACACTCTTTGGCGACAACGACATCGGTTTGCGTTTGGCTATCTAATAATGCTAAAAGTAACACATAAAATCCCTAAATTATGAAGAAATTGTTATTAATCGCCTCAATGCTGATGGTGGCGTTCGCAGCACAGGCGTTACCGTTTGTGACAACGCCCAGTTCCACCACTCTTCCCATCCACTGGTATCAGCTGATAATTAACGGCAAGTATGTTTATTTTGACCCAAACGCGGGTATTTTCGACCAAGTCAAATTAACTCCCACGGCATCAACTGAAGATAATTACCTTTGGTGCTTTGTACAAGCTTCGACTGACAAGATCGTGATTTATAACAGAGCAGCCCATGGATATCTTGAGGAGGCCCAATTCGTTACTTCTGACATAAACAGTTCATATTTATGCCACGTTGTGGAGAGAGCAGCTGGCGGATTCTTTATCCGCTATTATCATAATGGAGATGGTAGGTATTATTATCTTTATGAGTATATTGGTGACGGACAAGATTTTTTAAGTTCAGCTTCAGCAGCGTTATCGACTAGCATTTTTAATGTTAATGAGGTTTTTGTAGAAGGAGATATTGTCTCTGTTGTCGGTGATGTCAACGGTGATGGCAATGTGACAGCTGCCGATGTGACTGCAATCTACAACTGGTTGCTCAATAACGACAATAGCGCTATTGTCAACGGCGACCAGAACGGCGACGGAAACATCACCGCAGCCGATGTCACTTCTGTTTACAATATTCTGTTGGGAAATTAATAATATCAAAAACAGATACTATTATGAAAAAATTCTTATTAATCGCCTCGTTGCTGATGGTGGCGATGACGGCACAGGCGTGGCCGTTTGTGACAACGCCAAATCCTTCGACTTACCCTATTCACTGGTATAAGTTGAGAATTGCCGGATACTACCTTTGCTCCACGTCATGGGGAGATCTAAGTGCAACTCAATCATCATCATCTTCGGATGATTACCTGTGGTGTTTTCTGGAGGATTCTAACACAGGAAAAATTGTGATCTACAATAAAGCATTACAACAAAGCATGAGTGACGGATGGGAGTTTACCCCTTACCTGTTCAGCCAATCAACAAATTGGGTAGAACAAGGTAGTGGAAACAATTTCTACATTTGCGCTAATATGCCTGGCTCAACAGCCTATATGGCATGCGACGAAGGTTCTATTAGCTTTACACCCAAAAGTGTAGCAGATCCGATAACAGCCACACAAGCTTTGGTTGAAGATTATATAGACTCAGGAGAAACAATAGTATTTTCTGACCTTGAAGTTAATGACGACAATTGTTCGTTCTATTTCACCACCGACAACCACCAATATGCATGTGAATATATTCTATATGTTAATGGGCAGCGCGTGGGAATGCCCTACGTGATTCAGCGCACCAACGAGGTACAGACCGTTGAAGCCGAAGCCCACGTGGTATATAGCAATCCAAGAATTAGGGAGCTTGTGGCTTACAAGACCTATGAGATTCCCGCGCTGGGGGATGATCCTGGACCTGTCACCGGCCTGAATGCTGCGATGAACGTCGCTGGCGGCAATATCAACTTTCTCTCTGGAGGCGCATACCCCTGGATAGTGGCTGAGGATGGTGACCGCGTATATGGCATGTCGGGCAATAAGGGTGTCGATAGCTCCACCTCAACTGTGACGGCAACAGTCAATTTGGATAAGCCTTCGACACTATCGTTTGAATTCAAGGCGTGGGGCGAGGGTACATCAACCCCATGGGACAAGTGCGCCTTAGCAGTTGATGGCACTGAAGAGTTGATACATGGTGGCTATCAGAACGACTGGGAGTTTTATTCTATTGATTTGCCCGCCGGCACCCACACCCTCACATGGAGTTATACCAAGGATGATAGCGGTCACCCCTTGGGTGATTACTTCGCCGTGGATAATGTAAAGATTGTGCCCATAGAAATCATCACAGAAATGACGCTCACTCCTTATAACGTGTATACGCCCAACAACGTGCAGACCGATCCGGCTGAAGACTATTACAAGCTGTTTGACAAAGACCGCAGCACCAAGTGGTGTGTTGACAACAGCACAGGGTCGTGGGAGACCATCTGGGTTGACTTCAAGAGCAACCTGCCATTCCGCCCCACCAGTTACACCATGACCACGGGTAACGACACCCAGAGTTGGAGCGGACGCAATCCCAAGAAATGGAAAATCTATGCCAAGGCGAATCAGAACGACTCCTGGACAACTATCGTCAATGTCACCGATGGCGACGCTGAAGGACTTGGTACAAATAACACCACCGACTACAGTTTCGATATCGATGGCGTGAACACCAATTATCAATACTTCCGCTTCGAGGTGAGCGAAGTGCGCGACAAGGGCGGCTGGCAGAACGACCATTACGTGTTCCAGCTAGCCGAATTAGCGTTAAGTGGCTATGAGTCGACTGTGGTTCCTGGCGATGTCAACGGCGACGGCAATGTGACAGCTGCTGACGTGACAGCAATCTACAACTGGCTGCTCAACAATGACGACAGTTCTATTGTCAACGGTGACCAGAACGGCGACGGAGACATCACCGCTGCCGATGTCACATCGGTTTATAACATCCTATTAGGAAATTGACAAAACTTTGTCTTTTGCGCTATAGAGAGGGAGTTTCAAAGTTTATTCTTTCCCCATTCTGTTCAATGTGTTGATACCCAGTGGGATGGCAAGGAGGAAGGAGGCGGTGTCGGCGACGGCTTGGGCAATCTCCACTCCCAGGAAGCCCAGTAACCAGTTGCCCAGGAACAAGGCAGGGATGAGGAAGATGCCCTGGCGCGCCATGGCAATGATGACGGCAGGAACGGTGCGGCGAATGTTCTGCAGGTACATGTTGACCATCACCACATAGCCCGTCAAGGGGAACGACAGGCACTGGTAGCGCAGCACCTCGGCGCCTATGCGGCTCACCTCGGGGTCGCTCTCGACGAAGAGCGACACGAGCTGGCGTGCAAAGATGAAACCCGCCACCGCCAGAATGGTGCAGTAGATTGTCGACACCTTGCAGCTGTGGATGAAGGCGGAACGCACGCGGTCAAACTTTCCCGCGCCATAGTTGAAGCCGCACACGGGCTGGAACCCTTGTCCGTAACCTATCATCGCTGCGCTGGCAAGCATGGTGATGCGGCTCACCACCGAGAAACTGGCAATCGCCGAGTCGCCATAGAGTCCTGCCACATGGTTGAGGATGAGTGCTGCGATGCCCATCATCGACTGGCGCGCCAGTGATGGGAGTCCGCCGGCTGCGATGTCGCGGTAGCGCTGCCGCGATGGTTTGAACTTGGCGAGGCTGATTGGCACGCCGCCTCTCTTGCCAGCGAGCATGAGCATGAGTGTGAAACTCACTACTTGCGACAATGCCGTTGCCATGCCGGCACCCTTCACTCCAAGTCCTAGCCCGAAGATGAAGATGGGATCGAGAATCACATTCAAGGCGGCTCCCGTCATGATGCCGAGCATCGAGAGCACTGCGTTGCCCTGATGGCGCATGAGGTTGTTCATCGTGAAGCAACTCATGATGAATGGCGTACCCAGCAAGATGAACGTGAAATAGTCGCAAGCGTAGGGCAGAATCGTCGCAGTAGAGCCAAAGAAGAGCAGCACAGGCTCCATGAACAGGAAGCCTATGACTGCAATTACCGCTCCTGTGAGCCAAGTAGACACCAGTCCCACCGATGCCATGATGCCAGCGTTGTGGCTGTCCTCATGCCCAAGCATGCGTGAGATGTAGTTGCCCGCGCCCTGGCCAAAGAAGAAGGCGATGCTCTGCACTATCGACATGTAGGAGAACACGATGCCCAGTGCCGCCACGCTTTGGGTGTTGATTTGCCCAACAAAGAAGGTGTCAACCAGGTTGTAGATACCCGTCACGAGCATGCTCACCATGGCAGGCACAGCAAGCCCCGTGACCAGCCGTCCCACAGGCTCGGTGGTCAACTTCACAAACTTGGCATGTTGCGCTGGAGTGTTCATTAGGATTTTATAATTGCTTAGCGGGCAAGGCACGTCTTGCCCTCACTTATCATTTGAAATTTGAAACTTACAACTTATCACTTATCACTTAACACTTATTACTTATTCACCCTTGTCCTTGGCTCTTGGGGGTGACACCAGGAGTGGGAGGTGTGACGTGGAGCTGACGCGAGTGTATATAGCCTCTACGATCATACAAATATATCTCTTTTTTATGAATCTCAATGCGCATAATGTCGCTTCCATCCAAAGTTCCAGGAAATTTCAAGATGCCTCTCACGCGGCCATTCTGGTCACAAATCTGGATGCCAACATCTTTGGTCACTACCCATAGATTGCCTGCTCCGTCAAATGTCATTGCTTTAACGTCGAGTTGCGAGTTGTCGTAGCTGTGCAGCCAATAGAAAGGTTGCCCATTTTGCTCATTACCATTCTCGTTTATCGTGTACTGCCACAGGCAATTTGAGCCAGGATGAGCTTTGACCATCAGTGTAGAGTCAGGATAGATAGCAATAGGTACATCATTCTCATTCTCTTTAACGACCCATAACCATGGTTTCCACTCGCTGCCCTCGACCAGCATGGTGTCGAGTAGGTTGTTCTGCGTCTTGCCGCAACGTGGAGCCTGGGGCCAGTCTTGCCACATCCATTCCATCACTTCGGGGAAAATCTCGGTAGCGCGCTTCACGCCGTGGTAGCAGTCGCTCCAGTCGTAGCGGGCGTCGTAGCCAGCAAAGTCGAGCGCCGAGGCAAGCATGCGGTTGCCCTCGTACCAGTGGCCAAAGAGTGGGTTCCACACATCGTTGGTGCCGTCTTGCAAGAAGATGCGCAAGGGGCGAGGTTCACTCTTGCGCACTATTGCCTGCAGGTCGTTGCCGCCACGCATCGCCACAAAGGTGCCCACTCCGCTGAACACGCGGCTGAATCTGTCAGGGCGATGCCAAGCCGCTGTGAACGCCGCTATGCCACCGCTGCTCAGTCCAAATATCATGCCGTCGGCAGCCTGGTGCGACAGTTTCACGGGATAGCCCTTGGCGGTAGTCAGCTGCTCCACGCGAGGCAGCAACTCGCTTTCAAGAAAACGGACAAAGGTGGCGGTGGGCATGTCAAACTCGTTGCTGCGATTGTAGCGCACCACATTGCCGTCCTTGTCCTTGATCACTCCCGGCTGGACAAACACCCCAATGGTCACTGGCATCTTGCCTGCTGTGATGAGGCTGTCCATCACATGCGGCGCGTTGCACAAGATGCCGTCGAGTCCCACATAGAGGCACGCAGGGCGTGTGCCGTCGTAGGCCTCGGGCACATAGACCTCCACGTCGCGCTCAGTGCCTGGATAAATGCCAGCCGACGAGCTTGCCATGTGAAACTTTATTATCTCATGCGCACTGGCATTCACGCTCATGAAAAGCACTGCCAGCACGGCTAAAACCACTCGATTTTTCATTGCTGTCACAAAATTTTGCACAAAGGTAGTGATTTTTTCTTTCACTCGATAAAAAGTATTACTTTTGCAAACTCTTTTCACAAGATTACTATTCCCGAATCACACAAAAAGACTATAAACAAATGAACTGGACACTTTTTGCTACTGTGGGATTGCTCATTGCGAGCAACTGCATCATGACATTTGCCTGGTATGGGCACCTCAAACTCCAGCAAATGGGCATCAGCGCCCACTGGCCATTGATAGCGGTGATACTTTTCTCATGGGGTATTGCTTTCTTTGAATACTCGTTTATGGTTCCCGCCAACCGCATAGGCTACGACCAGAACGGTGGGCCGTTCTCGCTAATCGAACTCAAAGTGCTTCAGGAAGTTATCACGCTCACGGTGTTCACACTCTTTGTCACGCTTTTCTTCAAGGACGAGCACCTGCACTGGAACCACTATGTGTCGTTTGCCCTGCTGGTGGCTGCCGTTTTCTTTGCTTTCATGAAGACCGAGTGATGATGAAATGGCATAGCCGCACTGTCAGCACATCGTGTCTCGCAGGGATGAATCTCCCCCAAAAGGATAAAGGAATTCTTAAATAAGGTTAAATTAATAGGTTTTTACTATACATTGCGCCCAAAATCGAGTTTTTGGGCGCTTTTGGCATAGTATTTGCATTTCATGTTATGAATTAGTTAAGAACACGTCGTGATGACGAAATACTTTTTTCATTGTTTAAGGTTTATGTTAATGGTATTAGAAGGTTAATTAGTTAAGCAATCTGCGGCGTGATGCCGTGGATTACTTTTTTGGGTATATCAATCATCACTGGCGAAACACAAAAATTCCTTAAATATGTAGATAGGTTGAAACTAAATGGTTATTTTTGCAAATTGTTTCTTGTCAAGGGTCAGTTACAGGCCACTGCGGCAAGCAACTGAGTAAAGCATATTGAAATGAACACAATAACACTTCACAACACCCTCCCGGCAGTCTTTGCCGGTCGTGGCGACACTGGCAGCGACATCTGGCTTCGCGAGGTCACCTTCGAGCGAGGAAAGCACTATCTCATCAGTGCCGAGAGCGGTACCGGCAAGTCGTCGCTGTGCAGCTATATCTATGGCTATCGCATCGACTACAGCGGCACCATTGCCTTCGATGGACGTGACATCAAGACGCTGAGCGTGGCCGAGTGGTGCGCGATTCGCACCCACCACATCGCCTATCTCGCCCAGGACATGCGCCTGTTTCCCGAGCTCACCGCTATGGAGAACATCATGCTCAAGAACAGCATCACTCACCACAAGAGTGAGCAGGAGATTGTGGCAATGATGGAGCAGCTGGGCATTGGTGAGAAAGTCAACAGCCCAGTGGCGAAGCTCTCGATAGGACAGCAGCAGCGTGTGGCAATCGTGCGCACCCTGTGCCAGCCCTGCGACTTCATTCTCCTTGACGAGCCTGTGAGCCACCTCGACGATGCCAACAACCAGATTGTTGCGCAGATGGTCACTCGCGAGGCTCAGGCACAAGGCGCCGGCATCATCTCCACCTCGGTGGGCAACAATGTGAGGATTAATGTAGACAAGGAGTTTAAACTATGAGCAATCAAACCAAAGACCATAGCAGCAAGGGGTTGATGTGGAAACTCCTGCGCACGCACATCAGTCCATCGCAACTGGTGGGATTCTCTCTTGCCAGTCTCATAGGCCTCACCATCGTGATACTGGCAGTGCAGTTCCATCAAGACGTGCGACCGGTGTTCAACGACGAGGAGAGTTTCATCAGGAAAGACTATCTCATCGTGACTCGCGCCGTGTCGACTGCTGGCACTCTGCTGGGTGGCAGCAACGAATTCTCGCCCGATGCCATTGCCGACATCGAGGCACAGCCCTGGTGCCGCAAGGTGGGCAAGTTCTCGAGCAACGACTATAGCCTTTACGCCACCCTGTCGGTGGGCGGTTTGGGCGGCCGTGCCATGGGGACGATGCTGTTCTTTGAGTCGATACCCACCGAGTTTATCGATGTTACCGACCGTGCCTGGAAATTCGACCCCGCCAAGCCCGAGATACCAGTTATCATGTCGCGCGACTACTTGTCGCTCTACAACTTTGGGTTTGCCGCCAGTCAGGGGCTGCCACAAATTAGTGAGGGCATTGTCTCGAGCGTGCCACTGGAGTTCACCCTTCGGGGCAATGGACACAACGAGACGTTGAAAGGTCGCATAGTGGGCTTCTCTAACCGTCTCAACACCATCATCGTTCCCGAGGAGTTCATGAAGTGGAGCAATGAGCGCTACGGCAGTGGTCTCGACCGCAATCCGTCGCGACTAATCATCGAGGTGAACAGTCCTGGCGACGTGAAGATGCAGCGCTATTTCGACGATCACGGCTATCAGGTGGCAGGCGACAAGATGCAGCAAGGCAAGGCACAGTATTTCCTCAATCTAATTGTGAGCATCGTCATTGTGGTGGGCGTCATCATCAGCCTGCTGGCGTTCTTTGTGCTCATGCTCAGCATCTACCTGCTGTTGCAGAAGAACACTAAGAAACTTCAAGACCTGCTGTTGCTGGGTTACTCGCCTGCACAAGTGTCGCGCACCTACATCAACATGGTGATTGCCATCAACGCTGTGGTACTCGTGCTTGCCATCGTCATCATGCTGCTTGCCAGGGCCTATTACCTGCCCGTGCTCCAGGCGCTGGGCAACTGCGGCGGCACAGTGGTCATCGCTGTGATTGTGGCGATTGTGATCATGGCGCTCATCACCGTGGGCAACGTAATAGCCATCAAGCGCAAGATTAAATCGTTGTGGATTCAGTGACGAGTACAGAGTGGAGAGTACAGAGTACAGAGTGGAGAGTACAGAGTGGAGAGTTAATGTAATCGAATAAACGAATAACGGAAAAATGACAAAGATAATAGCTATTGCAAATCAAAAGGGTGGTGTGGGCAAGACCACTACCGCCATCAACCTTGCCGCTTCGCTGGCAACACTAAAAAAGAAGGTATTACTCATTGACGCCGACCCGCAGGCCAATGCCACCTCGGGACTGGGATTCGACCCAAAAGGGCTGCAATCGTCGGTCTACGAGTGCCTTGTCGACGACTATCCCATCAAGAGTGCAGTGCTGCATTCGCAGGTGGAGAACCTCGACGTGCTGGGCTCAAGAATCGACCTCGTGGGTGCCGAGCTGGAACTCATCAACAAGCCCAGTCGCGAGAAGGTGCTGCGCACTATGCTTGCCAGTCTGGACAAGGAATATGACTACATCCTCATCGACTGTAGCCCGTCGCTGGGGCTCATCACCGTCAATGCCCTCACGGCTGCCAATAGTGTGATAATCCCGGTTCAAGCCGAGTATTTCGCGCTCGAAGGTATCAGCAAGTTGCTCAACACGGTGCGCATCATCAAGGCAAAACTCAACACAGGCCTTCACATCGAGGGATTCCTGCTCACTATGTATGACGCGAGACTGAGACTTGCCAACCAAATCTACGAGGAACTCAAGAGCCACTTTGGCGACATTGTGTTCACCACCGTCATTCCCCGCAACACCCGCTTGAGCGAGGCGCCCAGCCACGGCCTGCCAGCATTGCTCTACGACCCCCAGAGTCGAGGCGCCATCAGCCACCTCCAGCTCGCTCAGGAACTCATCGAGAAGGAAAACGAGAAGCAGTAAATAAAGCCCACTTTGGCAAAACAGTGATTCCAGCGAATTAACTAATTTGCTGGAATCCCCTTAAATTTAGTCCTTGTCCCTTGACCTTTAAGCCTAAACCTTAACACTTACTCCCAGTTGTTAATGTTCTCAAATAAAGTTGATTTCTCGCTGTTTTTTTTGTACCTTTGCAGGCTGAAAGTAAAAATAATTGTAAATAAGTAATACATAGTATATGAAGAGAAACGCTTTAGGTCGCGGACTTGACTCGTTGATATCGATGGACGACATCCAGAGCGATGCCACCACCCAGGGTATCAATGACATCGACATCAAGCAGATAACGCCCAACCCCGACCAGCCTCGCACAACCTTTGACAACGCTGCTCTTGAGGAACTTGCGGCATCGATTCGTGAGCTGGGAATCATCCAGCCTCTCACGCTGCGCAAGATTGACGATGATAACTACCAGATTATCTCGGGAGAGCGACGTTACCGCGCCGCCAAGATGGCAGGGCTCAAAACGGTGCCAGCCTACATTCGTGAGGCCAACGACACCGAGCTCACCGAGATGGCACTCATCGAGAACATCCAGCGCGAGGACCTTAATGCCATTGAGATTGCGCTCACCATGAGCAAGCTCATAGACCAGTATCACCTCACTCAAGAGCGCCTGAGCGAGCGCATTGGCAAGAATCGTGCTACAATAGCCAACTTCCTGCGCCTTCTCAAGTTGCCCGCCGAGATTCAGCGCGGCCTGCGCGACAAAAAGCTCGACATGGGTCACGCCCGTGCACTGCTGCCCATCACCGACCCGGCTTTGCAGTTAAAATTATATAACGAGACACTTAAAAAAGGTTTATCGGTAAGGCAGGTAGAGCAGCTTGCAAAGCAGTATCAAGAGAGTGCCAAGACTGGGAAAGACGAAGGCAAAAAGTCCTCAAAACGCCATGGTAACGAGGATTTTAGCATTCTCACCAATCACCTGTCGAAGGCCTTTGGCGTGCCAGTGAAGTTCGCCTGCGACGCGTCGGGTAAAGGAAAAATAACATTTGCCTTCAACAACGACGACGACCTTGACAGAATAATTAGCATTTTTGATCGTTTAAAATAATATATAGTGCTTTGCGGCAATGGCAATGCGCCAGTGCCCAAAGTCCAAAACCATCGTGAATACAGGCTGCAACACATCACATATGGCAATGAAACGCGCTCTGGCACTAATGCTGGGCGCAATGCTTGCGCTTGTTTCACTGGCACAGGGCAATGTGCTGCTCGACCGTGACATTGCCTCTGGCGACACCATCATCCTGAGCGACAGCACTGCACTGCTCACCGGCACAACCCTAAAGAGCCCGCAGGCGAGCGACCTGGCGGTGAAGTTCAACCCTAACCCCATGCGCGCAATGTGGCTCTCGGCGTTATGCCCTGGAGCAGGACAAATCTACAACCGTCGCTACTGGAAACTGCCCATCGTGATTGGCGCTTTTGTGGGACTCACCTATGGCACATCGTGGAACAATCGCATGCTCAACGACTACAGCAAGGCCTATCGTGACATCACCGACAACGACCCCAACACCCGCAGCTACATGGACTTCTATCCACCCACGGTCCAGGAGAGCGACCTTGACAAGACCTGGCTCACGAGCACCCTCAAGAGCCGCAAGGACTACTACCGGCGCTATCGCGACATCTGCATCATTGGCATTGCGGCAGTCTACTTGCTCAACGTGGTCGATGCCTATGTTGACGCCTCGATGATGCATTTCGACGTGAGCCCCGACCTCTCGATGGACTGGGGACCTGCTGTCATCGACAACCAGCACTCGCGGCTGCCATCGATAGGGCTGGGATGCCACGTGAACTTTTGAAATAAATTCAGAACATAAAATATAGTCATGAAATATCGAATTTTAATTCTAACAACACTATCGTTAATAACATTATCGACTGCTTGGGCGGCACCCGACACCAAGCGCAAGAACGTGCTCTCAATCAAGGAGTCGATTACCGACAATGCTATCCATTACCCCTCGAGCTTTGAGAGCGATACCAAGGAGATGATGGAGAGCTGGTATCTCAGGGATTTTGATTTCAACAGCAGCTATAGCACCAACACCGGCACCGTGAGCGACAGGGTGTACAAGGAGAGACTGCAAAAACTGCCCACTTCAATCGAGATGCCATTCAACCAAATCGTGAAAAGCTATATCGAGAGATATGTGGTGAAAGGACGCACTCTGGTGGCGCAACTAGTGGGTATGAGTTCCTACTATATGCCCATCTTTGAGGCTGCCCTTGAGCGCCACAACATGCCACTTGAGCTCAAGTATATCCCCATTATTGAGAGCGCACTCAACCCCAATGCCGTGTCGCCTGCCGGTGCCGGCGGCCTGTGGCAGTTCATGCCCTCGACAGCCAAGGGTATAGGCATGGAGGTGACCAGCCAGGTCGATGCACGCCGCGACCCCTACGTCTCGAGCGAGAAGGCTGCTGTGTTCTTCCAGAAGCTCTATGACACCTATGGCGACTGGTCGCTTGCCATTGCTGCCTACAACTGTGGCCCTGGCAATGTCAACAAAGCGATGAAGCGAGTGGGCACCGAGCATCCCGACTTCTGGGAAATCTACAACTACCTGCCCAAGGAAACTCGTGGCTATGTGCCAGCGTTTATCGCTGCCAACTATGTGATGACCTACTACCGCGAGCATGGCATCAACCCCAAGTATCCCGACCGCCCTCTCATCATCGATACCGTGCAGGTTAACAAGCGTGTGTCGTTCAGCCAAATCTCTAATGTGCTGAAAATCCCAATGGATGAGATCAGGGTCTTGAATCCACAGTATCGCGGCGACGTGATTCCTGGAAATGTGCGCCCCTACACACTCGCCCTTCCCTCGCAGCAGATTATGAGCTTCATCGAGGAAGAGGACAAGATCTACAACTACCGTCGCAGCAACGAAGGTGGCGGCGAGGACTTCCTCCAGGATCATGAGGTTAAAGAGGGAGAGGACATATTTGCCATTGCCGACATGTATAGCATGAAAATCGACGACCTGTTGACACTCAACAAGCTGGAGTCGGAATATGATCAATTGGAGCCAGGCACAATCCTGAAGGTGATGACCACCAGCAGCAGGCGCAACAAGAGCCAGCAAGGCAACATTGCCTCCACTGGAAATAAGCAGGATTATGACGACGAGAAGTACATCAACTCTGGCGAAGACGGTGACGACAAGTACAACAGTTCAAGCGACGCCGACGACGAGCTGAGCAAGCTTTACAACAGCACCCCCACTAAGAAAAACAACAGTGGCGGTTACTATGGCAACAACAATTATAACGACAACGACTACAATAGCAACGGTCACAGTGGCAGCGACAACCGCCCTGTGCCCGAGAGAAGAAAGAAGAGCGACTCCTACAACCAGGAATCTCAATACAACACTAGCCGCGACAGCCGTTACGACAACTTCGATGACGACGAGAGCGAATATAGCGAGGAAGTCTACCAGCAGGAGCTGAAGCGCCAGCAGGAAGAGGCTGCCCTCAAGAAACGCGAAGCCGAGGCTAAGAAGAAACAAGACGCCGAGCTTAAGAAGAAACGTGAGGCCGAAGCCAAGAAGAAACGCGAGGCCGAAGCTAAGAAAAAGCGTGAGGCCGAGATAGCCGCTAAGAAGAAAAAAGAGGCTGAGCTTG
Source organism: uncultured Prevotellaceae bacterium (assembly GCA_900318065.1). Classification (GTDB taxonomy): domain Bacteria; phylum Bacteroidota; class Bacteroidia; order Bacteroidales; family Muribaculaceae; genus Sodaliphilus. Next base: position 17,376 of record ONIY01000017.1, on the reverse strand, counting down.
CCGAGAAGAAAAAACACGAGGCCGAGGCCAAGAAGAAGCGTGAGGAAGAGGAACGTCGCCGTCGCGAGGCCGAGAAACCCATCAGCCACAAGGTGAAGTCGGGACAAAACCTCACCAAGCTCGCGCAGCAATATGGCACCACCCCCGAGGCGATTCGCAAGGCCAACAACATCAAGGGCGACAACATCAGGGAAGGACAAACTCTCCAGATTCCCAGGAAGAAATAATACACCACTGTACTCACAACAAGAAATCACTATAGAGTCATGAAATATCATTTACTGTTTTCATCTACACTCATCCTTCTGTCATCGGTCTTGACGGCGAATGCTACCGACAACAAGTCGCTCAAGTATACCATCAACGACCGGTCGATAGTGTTTCCATTTAGCTCCGATCCTAACAACGTGAAGATCGACGATAACTGGTATCTCAACAATTTCGCTATTCTCGACACCGAGGGCCAGGACTACCGTGATGCCACCGACAGCGAGCTGAGAAAGAGACTTGAGGAACTGTCGAAGCACACGGGCATCGACATGCCTTTCAACCCACTAGTGAAAAACTACATAGAGCAATATTTCAGCAACAAGAACCGCAACCTTGTGCCTCAAATGCTGGGATTGAACCACTTCTACATGCCCATCTTTGAGAAGGCTCTCAGCGAGAATGGTGTCGCGCCCAAGCACATCGAGGCTATTAAATACTTGCCCGTGACAGGCTCGGAGTTGAACCCCAGCGCATCATCGCTGGTGGGCGCCAGTGGACTGTGGCAACTCATGGTGATCACTGCCAAGGGACATGGACTGGAGGTGAATACTCTCGTTGACGAGCGCCGCGACCCAGTGAAGTCGAGCTACAGCGCTGCCATATTCTTGAAACGACTCTATGACCGCTACAACGACTGGCTGCTTGCCATTGCCGCTTCCTATAACGGCATGGGCAATGTGAACAAAGCCATCAGGCGTGCTCAGAAGCAGGGCATCGAAAAGCCCGACTTCTGGAGCATCTATAACTTCCTGCCCAAGACCACGCGAGGCTATGTGCCCGCCTTTATCGCCACATGCTATGCCATGAACTATTACCAGGCTCACGGCATCAACCCAACCCTTGCCCGCAAGCCACTGGTGCTCGATAGCGTGAAGGTGAACGACCGCGTGAGCTTCCACCAAATCTCGCAGGTGCTCAACATCCCTCTCGAGGAGATAAGACTGCTAAATCCACAGTATCGCACCGATGTGATTCCTGGCAACATCAAGCCCTATAATCTTGTGCTGCCCAAGCAGCAAATCGAGAGCTACTCGATGGCAAGGGAGAAAATCTTGAAGTATCACCGCAACCAGTTTGCCCGTCGCGACGAGGTGCAGCCTGGCGATGTGAAGAACATCGTGGGTGAGGAGAAAGATGAGATTCCTAACGACGGCACCATCTACCACACCGTGATTGAGGGCGAGGACTTGCAGGACATCGCCAGCCGTTATGGCATGAGCCTTAACGAACTGCTGGCGTCTAACAACATTCGCTATGAAGATGAGGTGGAAGATGGCGATGTGCTCAAGATCAAGCGCAAGGGAAGCAACCTGGTGAACAGCACTGTCAACAGCGGCTCTTCCTATTCTTCTTCTTCAAGTAACAGCAGTGGCAACTATGCCTACAATGACAACAAGAGTTCCTCGAGCAACAGCAACCGCTATGTGGATGACGACGACGATGATTATAGCGAGGAGGTTTATCAACAGGAGTTGAAGCGCCAGCAGGAAGAGGCAGCTCGCAAGAAACGTGACGCCGAGGCTAAGAAGAAACGCGACGCCGAAGCTAAGAAGAAACGCGAAGCCGAACTCGCTGCTCAGCGCAAGCGCGATGCTGAGATTGCCGAGGCTAAGCGAAGAGATGCCGAGGCCAAGAAGAAACGAGAGGAAGAGGAGCGTCGCCGTCGTGAGGCCGAGAAGCCCATCAACCACAAGGTGACCGAGGGACAGAACCTCACCAAGCTGGCGCAGCAGTATGGCACCACCCCCGAGGCCATCATGCAAGCCAGCAACATTACCGACCCCAACATCAAGATTGGGCAGGTGCTCAAGATTCCTCGCAACGGACAGCAATATGCTAGCCAGCAGCAGCCCAAGCAGGGCAACACTCCCAGCAATGCCGGCAAGAAGACCGAGGTTCCCTACCGCGCCACCAACCACAAGGTTGCCGTGGGCGACAATCTCACCAAGCTGGCGCAGCAGTATGGCACCACTCCCGAGGCTATCATGCAAGCCAACAACCTGACCAACGACAACATCCAGATAGGCCAAACCATCAAGATTCCTAATGGCTCGAAAGTTGCTCAGCAACAAGGCAAGCAGCAGGGCAATGTTGCCAGCAACACCGGCAACAAGAAGAGGAACGAGGTGCAGTCAACCACATTCCACAAGGTGACCGAGGGACAAAACCTCACCAAGCTGGCGCAGCAATACGGCACTACCCCCGAGGTGCTCATGCAACTCAACAACCTGAGCGACGATAACATCAAGATAGGGCAAAACCTCAAGGTGCCTGGCACCGCTGGAAAACCTCAGCAAGCAGCTAAGCAACATAATGTTGCCGATAACGACAACGACAAGAAGCGCAATGCCGACGAGAAGGCTGCCGCCAAGAAGAAACGCGACGCCGACGCAAAGAAGAAGCATGAAGCCGAGTTAGCCGAGAAGAAGAAAAAAGAGGCTGCCGAGGCTATGAAGAAGCGCGAAGAAGAGGAACGCCGTCGCCGTGAGGCTGCCAAGCCCATCGTGCATGAGGTGAAGGAAGGTCAAAACCTCACCAAGCTCGCACAGCAGTATGGCACCACTCCCGAGGCGATTCGCAAGGCCAACAATATCAAGGGCGACAACATCGTGATTGGTCAAAAGATCAACATCCCCAAGGGTGGCAAGAACGCCCATGCCCAGCAGCATGACAATGACGAGCAGCACCACCAGCACAAGTCAAGTAAAAATACAAAGCAGGTGGTAAAGAATAATAACAACAGCACAGTGCAACCCAGCAACGGCAAGAAGAGAAGATAATGAGAACCAATAAGATTCTTTTAATAACGGCAATGATAGTGAGTTCGGCATTTTGTGGAATAGCGCAAAATGCCCGCCACTCGTTGTCGATTAAGGAATCTATCAATGACAACAACATCGTCTATCCCGCCAGTCTCGAGACTGGCAGCAGGGCGATGGCTGCCAACTGGTATCTCCAGAACTTTGCCATTGTTGACAATAACCACAGCAATGTGCTCGCGACCGACAATGTGTACCGCGACCGTCTCAACAGCCTGTCGCGACAGATGGGGGTTGAGATGACTTTCAACCCCATCGTGAAGAAGTACATTGAGTATTACCTGCAGCGCAAGCGCACTCTCGTGGCTCAAATGCTGGGAATGTGCACCTTCTATATGCCCTATTTTGACAGGGCGATAGGCAGCAGGCGGTTGCCCAGGGCCTTGAGGTGTGTTCCACTGGCGGGGTCGGCACTCGATGCTAATGCCGTGTCGCCTGCTGGCGCCGGTGGCTTGTGGCACTTCATGGTGCTCACTGCCAAGGGGCATGGCCTTGAGGTGAACTCTCTCGTCGACGAGCGCCGCGACCCCGTGAAGGCAAGCTATGCCGCTGCTACCTATCTGAAGAAACTCCACGACACCTATGGCGACTGGATGCTTGCTATCGCAGCCTACTACTGCGAGCCAAGCAATGTGAACAAGGCAGTGAGAAGGGCCGAGGTTAATGGCGTGTCGCATCCCGGCTTCTGGGACATCTATAACTTCCTGCCGCGCAACACTCGCGGCTATGTGCCTGCCTTTATCGCCACCAACTATGTGATGGCCTTCCACCGTGAGCACAACATAGGGTCGGCACCAGCACGCAGGCGCCTCGACGTTGACAGCGTTATGGTGGACAAGCGAGTGAACCTGAACCAGGTTGCTCAAGTGCTAAATATCCCCATCGACGAGCTCCGTTTCCTCAACCCTCAGTACCGCAACGATGTGATACCGGGCAATATTCATCCTTATGCCCTGACACTGCCAGCGCAGTATGTCTACAGCTACAGGCGCAACCGCGACCGCATCGCCAGTCATGACCGCGAGCTCTATGCCGTGCGCGACGAGGTGCAGCCTGGTGAGAGCAAGGAAGACTACCAGCCGCATCTTGCGCCTGCTGTAATCGAACCCATCGATGAAGCACCAGTGTCGAGACGCCGAAGCGTGAGCATCGCCTATAACGACTCGCCACGTCCTGCCAGCTACACACCAGCAAGCTACCCGCCAGCCAACTACTCGGGCCATGCTGGCAGCGATTATCGCCAGGTGCCTGCAGCACGAGCACGACAAGAGAAAGGCACCACCACTCAGGTTCCCGTGCCTGTGAAAAGAAAAAGCTACGTGGTCAATCCCAGCCAGCAATATTAGGCTGGAGCGATAATTCCTTTTTATTCACCGTTATTATTTACTCGCCGTAGGGCACCAGTGGCTCGGCGGCTTGTTGTATTGTGGCCTCTTCATCGAGCGAGGGCGTGTAGAGCCGGGCGTTGTGCGTGTCGAGGTATATCTGGCTCAACCGCCTTGAGAGGGCCAGGAGAGTGTCGTGGCGGCGCGATTTCTCGAGCTGGCATTCCCACACCACAAGCACATACCATCCCATCTTGTGCAGCAGCCTGTAGTTGCGCTCGTCGCGGCTCTTGTTGCGCTGGAACTTCTGAGCCCAGAAGTCGACATTGGTCGATGGCAGGCGGTACTTGTCGCAGCCCTCGTGAGCGTGCCAGAAGCAGCCATTCACAAAGATTACTGTGCTGTACTTGGGCAAGACAATATCGGGGCGACCAGGCAGCTGTTTCACGTTTAGGCGATAGCGATAGCCTTCGTGCCACAGCCACCGGCGAACAATCATCTCGGGCTTGGTGTTCTTGCTCTTGATGTTGCTCATGCAGCGATGTCGCTGCTCGGCAGTCATCTTGTCGGCCATGGTTGTCTTTTTTGGGGGATGGGGGATCGGGGATGGGAGATGGGAGATCGGGGATGGGAGGTCGGGAATCGGGGATGGGAGAACGAGCGGTCGAGCGGTCGAGCGGTCGAGCGGTCGAGCAGTCGAGCAGTCGAGCAGTCGAGCTCTTTGTCCTTCGTCCTTTGTCCTTCGTCCTTCGTCCTTCGTCCTTTTTACTCTATTCCCAGTGTTTTCTTCACTGTTGTGGTGAGGTCGATGGCGGTGGGGCCGGAGTAGACTACTGGTGTCTTCGACACATCTATTATATAGGTGTAGCCGCCGGCGTCGCCCACTTGCTTGATGGCTTGCTGGATCTTGTCATAGATGGGAGCCTCGAGGGCGTGCTTCTGCTCGTTGAGCAAGCTCTTGCTCTTCTCGAGGAATGCCTCAATCTCGCGGTCTCCGTCCTGTATCTCGCGGATGCGGCGGTCGCGGATGGTTTGCGGCACATCTTTGCTGGCTGTCATTGCCTGATAGGCCTCATACTTGCTGTTGAACTCCGCTTGCATCATCTCATATTCGGCCTTGTACTGCTTAGAGGCGTTCTCGAGCGTTTCGGCAGCCGTCTTAGTCTCGGGCATGGCATTGAAAATTGCCTGCACATCTACTGTTGCAATCTTCACCTGTGCTGCCATTGCCAGTGGCACAATAGCCAGCACAAGCATTAAGAGTCGGTTTATTTTCATCGTTCAATAGTTTTAGTGTGTTGTAATACTGCAAAGGTAGCACTTTTTTGTCACAACAGCACACATTATCGAGAGAAAAAAACTTCGGTCTGAGACGGGAAAGCCCTTCTCAGACCGAAACACAAAAATATGTAACGATTACTTACTTAATACCTAATTTAGCTTTCACCTTGGACGAAACATCCTCGATGTTGTTGCCCTTGTAGAGTAGAGTAGCGCTGTCAAGAATGCCAGCATAACCGCCCTCGGCACCCACTGCCTGAATGGCATTCATCAGCTTTTGCTGGATGGGAGCGAGAAGGGTCTCTTGCTGCTGCGACATGTCCTTCTGTGCAGTCTGCATGAAGTTGTCATAGCGAGTCTTCAGGTCTTCAAACTCCTTTTGCTTAGCATCGAGCGTAGCTTGTGCAGCTTTGTTCTTCTCCAGCTCTTGGTATTCATTAATCTTCTTGGTCAACTCTTCCTGTAATGGCTTGGCTTGAGCCTCATATTTCTCTTGCAATGTCTTCAGCGTATTGTTGGCAGTAGCAACATCGGGCATAACATTGAAGATTTCGGTTGGGTTAACTGTACCAAACTTAAGAGTCTGTGCGCTCAGGCACATAGGGGCAGCCACGAGGACTGCGAGTAGGATTTTCTTAAACATAATCAATTAATTGGTTATTTATTAAAATTAAAGTTTACAGATGAAAAAGTGAAATAGTTGAGTAGTTGAATAGTAAAGTAGTAGAGTAGTAAAGCAGTAGAGTAGTAAAGTAGTAGAGTAGTAAAGCAGTTGAATAGTTTAGTAGTAGAATAGCGCCAAAGACTGACAACTGACTACTGACAACTGACTACTGACAACTGACTACTGAAAACTGACTACTGAAAACTACTTAGAGTATCCCAGTTTCTCGAGCACCTGGTTGCTGATGTCGATGTTGGGTGAGGCAAAGACAATGCTCTGTGAGGAGGCGCGGTCGAAGATTACCTGGAGTCCACGTTCCTCGCTCACCTTCTTTACTGCGTTATACACATCGTCTTGAATGGGCTTCATGAGCGACTGACGCTTCTTGAAGAGCTCTCCCTGAGGACCAAAGTACTTGTAGTTGAGTTGTGAAGCCTCTTTCTCCTTGGCAACAATCTCTTCCTCTTTTTTCTTGATTTGGTCGTCGGTAAGGAACACCTTGTCGCTTTGATAGTTCTTGTACATCACGTCGGCAGCCTTCTTGAGGTCTTCCACCTCGCGTTGCCAGCGTTGCGACACCTGGTTGAGCTGCTCGTTGGCCATCTCATAGGCAGGGATATTCTTGAGGATATACTCCATGTCTACGAGCGCAAACTTTTGAGCATTGGCCGATGACATGCAAGCCACCATAGCCACAATTAATAATGCGATTTTTTTCATTTTGTTCTTTATGTGTATCTAAAATTGTTAATATTGTGCTTGTTTTTGACTATCAATTGTGTTGAAAGTTTAATCTAGGCTAGCAATGTGTGCTTAGAACTCCTGTCCCAGGACGAAGTGGAAGTTGCTGCCACCCTTGTTGCCATCCACTCTGTCGAAGCCATAACCCCAGTCGATACCCATCATGCCAATCATTGGCAGGTAGATGCGAACACCCACACCAGCCGAGCGCTTCAAGTCAAATGGGTTGAACTTCTTCACGCTTGTCCAGGCATTACCGGCCTCGACAAAGAGCAATGGATAGATGGTGGCACTGGTGGAGAGCATCAGTGGGAAGTGGAGCTCCATCACATAGCGGGCGTAGGCATAGCTCTCTTGTCCGTAGGGAGTGAAGGCACCGTTCTCATAACCACGCAGGGCAATCGCCTCGGTGGCATAGGTGGCGCTACCACTCATGCCGTCACCACCCACATAGAAGGTCTCAAATGGCGACTTGATGTGGCGGTTCCAGCTGCCCAACAGGCCAATGTCGGCACGTGACATGAGCACGAGGGTCCAGCGGCCATTGGGGTCGGTGAGTGGGGTATAGGTCTTGGCCTGGAACTTGAGTTTCCAGTACTCAATCCAGTGATAGAGTTCTTTCTTGGCAGCGTCGGTGTTAGACTCGCTCAATGCCTTCCAGTTCTTCTTGCCAAAGAGGCTGGCAGGAGGTGTGGTGTGGAACGACAGGGTGAACGAGCTACCGCGACGTGTGTAGAGCGGGTTGTCGATACTGTTGCGGGCAAGTGTCAAGCCCAGCACGATAGAGTTGCTCACACCATTCTTCATGTAGTAGAGGTATTCCCAGTTCTTGAGGCTGTACCACTGGTAGCTCAGGTCGGCCATGAGGGTGAAGTAGTCGTCGGGCCACTTGAGGCGCTTACCAAAACCTATTGTCACACCTGCCATCTGCAGATATTTGTCTGGGTCGTAGGCGTTCTCATAGTAGTTGTTGCCGTAGTAGTTGTTGTAGCCGTTGTAACCGTTATACATGCCGTTGTACAGGGTGTTGAGATAGTAGTTCTGGTACTGGCTGGTGTAATAAGACGAGTTGATACCAGTGGTGCGGCTGTAGAATGCCGACACCGACAGGGTATTAGGACGCTTGCCGCCAAACCAGGGGTCGACAAACGAGATGCTGTAGGCCTGATAGTACTTGGCATTGGTCTGGGCGCTGATCGAGAACGTCTGTCCATCGCCTTGCGGGATGATGCCCTTGTAGGACGACGGGTGGAACAGGTTCTTGATGGAGAAATTGGTGAACTTGAGGGTCACTTTACCAATGATACCCGTCTGTCCCCAACCTGCCGACACCTCGATCTGGTCGTTGGCCTTCGACTCCAGGTTCAGGATGATGTCAACGGTGCCGTCCTCCTCGTTGGGCTCGGGGCGAATGTCCATCTTCTCGGGGTCGAAGTGTCCCGTCTGGGCAATCTCACGTGCCGAGCGCACGAGGTCTTCCTTGCTGAACAGGTCGCCAGGGCGCACGCGCAGCTCGCGGCGCACTACCTTCTCATAGAGGCGGTCGTTACCGTTGATGACCACCCTGTTGATGCGTGCCTGCTTGCCCTCGTAGAGTCGCATCTCAATGTCGATGGAGTCGCCCTCGATGCGTGTCTCGGTGGGGACGAGCTGGAAGAACAGATAACCGTTGTTCATGTACAGGTTAGAAACGGCATCATCGTCCTCGGTGGTGCGCTTGTTCAGTAGTTTCTGGTTATAGACGTCGCCTTTCTCAATGCCCAGGATTTCGTTGAGCACGGCAGTGGGATAGACGGTGTTGCCCACCCACGACACATTAGAGATATAGTATTTCTTTCCCTCGTCAACCTTGAGGTAGACGTCGACGGCCTTCTCGTTATAGGTGGCTACGCTGTCCCACACAATCACGGCATCACGGTAGCCTTTCTCGTTATACTTGTCGATGATGCGCTGCTTATCGTCCTCGTAGTCGGAGCGCACAAATTTCTTCTGGCTGAACCATTTGAGCACATTCAAGAGGCCACCTTCGTTGGTCTTCTTCATGGCTTGCTTGATGGCGCGGTCGCTCAGCACCTCGTTGCCCTCGATATATATCTTGTGGACCTTGATTTTCTCGTTTTTGTTGACAACCACGTCGACAATCACCTCGTTCTGCTTGCTCAGGTCTTCTTGCTGATTCACTTTGCAAGTGGCCTTCTCAAATCCCTTGCTGGCGTAGTATTTCTCGATAATCTGCTCGATGCGGCTTGCGATATTAGGAGTGATTTGGTTACCCACGAGGTTGCCCAGTCGCTCCACGATATCCTTTTGCTCTCCCTTCTTCATGCCCAAGTAGTTGATCTTGGAGATGCGTGGCTGCTGGCGGAGCACAAACTCGAGCCATGCCTTGTCGCCGTAGATCTTCTCCACCTTGATTTGCACCTTAGAGAAAAGGCCTTGGCGCCAGAAGCGCTTGGCGGCGTTGCGCAAGTCGCTTCCAGGAATGTCTACACGCTGACCTATCGACAGCCCTGAGTAACCTATGATGATATAGTCCTCATAGTTATCGACACCGCTCACTTTGATGCCTGCAATCTCATACTTGGTGGGCACGCCGTTGAACGTCAGTCGTGGGTTGAAGATTGTGTCGTTCACCGTGTAGGATTCTTGAGCCTGTGCCCAAGCAAAGCCCGTCACATATATCGAGAGGAAGAGTAGGAGTACCTTAATATATCGCATATTGTCAAATTTGTTCGTTTTCGTTTGTCACTTGTTCACTGGTCTTTCCAAAGCGTCGCTCGCGGCTCTGATAGTCGACAATGGCATCGCAAAAGTCGTCCTTAGTGAAGTCGGGCCAGAACTTGCTCGTGAAGTAGAGCTCGCTGTAGGCAATTTGCCACAGCAGGAAGTTGCTGATGCGCTCGTCGCCGGCAGTGCGTATGAGCAGATCGGGGTCGGGCATGTCGCGTGTGGCAAGAGCGGCGCTCACCATGGCATCGTCAATGTCGTTGACGTTGATTTCACCTGCCACGGCGCGCGAGGCAAGTTGCTTGCACGCCTCCACAATCTCCCATCGCGACGAGTAACTCAGTGCCAGGCACAGCACGAGTCCGGTGCAGTGGCCTGTGTCTTGCATGCACTTGTTGAGGCGCTCACGGGCAAACTGTGGCATCCTGTTGAGGTTGCCAATGGCGGTGAGGCGCACGTTGTTCTTGATAAGGTCGGGAGTCTGTTGCTCAATAGCGACCACTATCAAGTTCATCAAGGCGTCGACCTCGTCCTTGGGACGGTTCCAGTTCTCGGTCGAGAAAGTGTAGAGGGTGAGGTAGCCTATTCCCAGCTCACTGGCAATCTCGGTGATCTTGCGCACGGTGGTGACACCGTTTTCATGTCCTATCGAGCGCATGAAACCGTGTTGCTTGGCCCAACGTCCATTTCCGTCCATAATAATGGCGACGTGCTTGGGAAGCCTCTCCCTGTCTATTTTCTCAATCGATGACATAGTGATATTATTGTTGTAAAAATTTATTATTCAATGTGATGGCACTTCACGCAACGCTTGCTGAACTCGTAGGTAAAGGTGAACATTGCCACCGAGTACCAGTCGGTGTTCTTGGCAAAGCCGTGGCTGTAGCCATAGAAGTCGCTAAAACCGTCGACCTTGTCGCTGAACGACTTGCGCATGGTGAACTCAAAGCCCAGGTTCATTCGCTCCTTGAGCTTGAACTTCACTCCGGCGCCCAGTGGCAGCACTGCGCCAAAGTAGGCCTTGCCGCCTGTATAGGTCATTTCCATGCCCAGCCCGGCTACCATGTAGGGCGTGAGGCGCTTGTAGTTCTTGTAGCGTGGGCCCTCGCCAAAGTGGAAGAAGTTGAACTCCACCTGTCCGCCCAGGTCTATCACGTGCGACGAGAAGCTGTTCTGAGCTCCATAGGGGAACTGCGACTCAATGTTCTTGCTGTCGCCGGCAAGGTTCACATAGAGCAGGTTGCCCTTGAATGCCCAGCGGGTGTTGAGGTTGTAGCGGAATATTCCGCCACCAGCCACTCGTGGCATCTTGTACATGTTGCTCGTGTTCAGGTCGCCCAAGTAGCCAGTGATGCCCACGGCGGGCCCCACCTCAAATCGGTAGGTCTGCCCCCAGGCAGCCACTGCTGTGAGCAGCGTGATCGACAATATTGCTATTTTCTTTATCATTTCGTCTCTGGTAAAAGGTGTTATTATAAAGAAAACGCAATCATGCCGTGAAAAAGTATATTTGCACCAAGCAACAAGCCATTTCTTAATGTTTTTTAGAACACTGGTTTGTAGGTGAGCCTTGTGAGCACGCCTTCCCAAATGCTGTTGAGGGCAGCGCCACTGGCGGCATTGCCACCCATGATGTAGATGTAGGGGCAGTCCCACTCGCTGATTGGGGTGGTCTGGCCAGGGTTATAGGAGAGCAGGCGTGGCTGAACGCGCGAGAAGGTGAACGCCTGTGCGCCACTGAATGCTGGCACATGGGCTGGCAGTTGCACTCCATTCTCGCCCTTGCTCCAGTTGATGCACTGGTTGCGAGAAACGTAGCTCACGGTGTTGAGGTCGCCACTGGGGTGCTTTCCTCCCATCACTATCCATGTCACTTGCTTGCTGGGGGTGTAGCCGTTGGGAGCAACCACATAGGTGTAGTAGGGGAACATCAGTGCATCGTGCAAGGCAGGAAGGGCTTGGGTGCCTGGGGCGTCGTTGATGAGGCCCCATGTCTCACCGTCATAGCCCCACACGGCATTGCTGCACGAGCCGTTGGCAAGTAGTCCTCCCATCATCATTGCCTGCTGGCTCGATGTCCACTCGTTGCTTGCCATCACCAGCTGGCTCATGCCGCTCACGGGGAAGCGTTGAGGCAGTGGAGTGGGCACGAAGTCATCGCCTTGAGGATACTGGTCGTGCATCCAAGTGCCGCCGTCGTTCTTGACGCCAAGCACTTTGTTGCCGTAGGCTCCTATCAGGCTGTGCCAAGCCACGCCGCAGTCGCTCCAGCTGTCGCCCATGTCGGTGCTCTTGAAGAGTTGTCCATTCTCGTCGAGCATGTATAGTGCGTCGCTTGTAGCCGTGAGACTGTTCACTTGTGGCTCAAAGGGGAATGTGACGGGCTTGCTGTCCCAGGGACCCAGTGGATCGGTGCTCTCGCTCAGCACGTAGTAGCTGTTGTTGTCAACGAGGCACACAAAGACGTCGTTCTTCATCACGGTCTTCGACTCAAATAATGTGGACTCTGCTCCTGGCAGGTCGCGGCGCATTGACGTGTTCCACACAATAGAGTCGGGCACCTGCTTGTGAACGTTGACCTTCACCTTGTAGTCGCGGGTGTGCTGATTGTCATAGGAAGTGATGCGCAGCGTCACGTCGCCGGTGAAGTCGATAGAGTCCTTGCTGCTGGAGGTGTAGGTGATAATGGTGTCCTGCTGGCGGGTGCCGTTCTTGATAATGAACTCGCGTGTCGAGACATTGGTGGCGCAGGTCAAGTCCACAAGCAGGGCGTTGACGCGCGTGCCGCGTGGCAGCGAGTCGGCATTATAGATGATGCCGCGGTCCTGGTCGATGGTGAAGTGCACCGAGTCAAGGTTTGACAATATCTTAGTGTTGGCCTGCAGCTTGAACGACGACACCAGGGTAGTGGCGCCAGAGTAGACGCTGTAGTCGGTTATCGTCGAGCTATTAGGTTCATCTTTCTTGTTACACGATAGCAGGTTAGTTGCCACCACGAGTGACAACAACAGGTATATGGGAATGTATCTCTTCATTATTATGTTCTTAAAAATATCTTGCAAAGGTACAACAAATAAAGTAAACTGAGCATATAAAAATCATATAATTATACATTATAATATAAAATGCCCAATATTTCACGGTGTAAAATTAATAATTAACGACCAATGCACACAACGAAATTAAGATAATAAAAGGCAAAAGTGCGATTTTTACACCTTTTTAACGCACCCTGGCCTCTCTTGGCAGAACCTTTTTTGTTTTTTTGCTCCGAAAGATTGGAAAAATGATTATCTTTGCAACAATATATATTTCATTTTTATGGACTACTATCTTTCAAATAGCGACGGACAATATACAGGGCCCTACTCGAAGGACCGGCTCATAGCGGCTGGTCTTGACCGCTCCACAATGGTGTGGCGGCAGGGTCTTGCGGCTTGGACTCCGGCCGAGCAACTGCGGGAGCTGGACGATATCATCAACGATGTGCCACCTCCCATGGAAATGACACTGGGACCCACCATCGAGGTGCGGCCTGTTGAACCAGTGCAACAGGTGGCGCAACAACCTGCTGCTCAGGTTGCTCAGCAAGACGAAGACATGAAGCGTCAGTTGGAGCAACTCAACCAGAGAAAGGCTGAACTCAAGAAAGTGCTTGAGCAAAAGAAAGCTGAGAAGCAGAATAAACTTGTTGCGGCACAAAAACAGCAAAAACTCCAGGTGGAGGAAAAGAAAAAGAAGGAGGAGGTCGAGAAGAAAAAGGAGACCAAAGATAAGAAAAAGAGCAAGAGCAAATATGACTATCCGGTGTGCGACTGGCGCAACGAGTCGATATGGATCTTGGCGTTTGTGGTTATCCACGCCATCCTGGCCCTATGTGGCCAGACCACGTTCTTCTACATCTATCTCGACATTGTGGGGGCAGTGCTCAGCATCATAGGCATTGTCATAGGCATCAAAATCAGGAAACTCAATGCCATTTCCTACAAGAAGGGCAGTGAGTCGCGACTCAAGGCCGAGAAACTGGGATACTTCAACGGCATCCTGGTGAGTGCTACGGCGGCAGTGGGATTTCTCATCATTCTTGTGCAATCGGCTCATTATGTTTATGTTTGCTAACCTGTTACCGCTATGAAAAAGTTTTTGATTTCAAGATATATGATGTTGGCGTTGGTGGTTTTGTCCGCTACATTGAGTCTCAATGCTGGTGTGCCACCACAACCCAAGAATGCCAACGAGCTGGTCTACGACTATGCCCACGTTATCGACTCGGCCAACCTTGCCGTCATCAACGATTCGCTCAAGAGTCTGTACCGTTACAACAAGTCGCAGGTGGTGGTGCTCACTGTGGAGTCGCTCGACGGGATGGATATCGCCGATTATTGCCAAGAGGTGTTTGAGACGTGGGGCATTGGCGACAAGGAGACCAACAACGGTGTGCTCATTGTTGTAAAGCCCAAAACCGAGTCAAGCAATGGAAAGGTGCGCATTCACACTGGTTATGGTGCCGAAGGCGTGCTGCCCGACCTGCTATGCAAGAAAATCCAGACCGACTCGATGATACCAGCTTTCAAGGAGAATAACTATGGCCTTGCCATATTAAAGGCCGTGAGTCTCATCACGCCAGCCATGAAAGGCGAGTATCCGCAGGAGATAAAGACATTCCTGGATGAGAAGGAAAAAGAGCGGAAGAGCAATGCACTCGTTGCGGTAATCGTTTATGTCATCCTCTACATCATTCTGTGTGGACTCATCTGGTACTTCTTCTTCATGCCCACCAAGAAGGACTGGTATTCTCTCATGGCATCGCCCATTATTGCTGCCGCGGCGGCCTCTTCTTCGAGAAGAAGTAGTGGATCGAGCCGTTCAAGTGGCTCAAGTTGGAGTTCAGGTTCCAGTGGTTCGAGCTGGAGTTCTGGTTCTAGCAGTTCAAGTTGGGGTTCAAGTTCCAGCAGTTGGGGCGGAGGCTCAAGTGGTGGCGGTGGTGCCAGCAGTTCTTGGTAAGTTTTTTGATTGTCAGTCTTCTCTCAACAGTTTATGGACTACTATATTAGTCAAGGCAACGGTCAGCAGCAAGGACCGTTCAAGATAGAGGAGTTGGTGGCGCACGGTTTGACGCCATCTACTCTTGTGTGGAGGCAAGGAATGAGCCAATGGATGCTGGCAAGCGCCATGGCGGAACTCTCGCCCGTCTTGCCTGTCCCGGTGCCGCAGGCAGCACCTGTCTCACAGCAGGCGCTAGATTTGCAGCGTGAGATTGAAAAGACTAAACGTGAGATTGAGAACTTGACCAAAGAGGTCGCAAGGCTTGATACCGACAACGTGGAGGACCTTATCGCTCCTCCTGTGAAACTTAAGGAGAAGACTCGCTACGATTTTCCTTGCCCCACATGGGCCAAGGAGACGTGGATGGTGCTAGCGTGTGTGTCTATGCATTTCATGCTGGGAATCGTCGGTGCCACAACGTTCTCTTACATTTATCTCGATATTGTTGGGTTTCTGTTATGTTTCGTGGCTCTTTATCTTGGCGCACAAATTAAGGGACTGAACAAGGAGTCTTACGCTCAGGGTACACCATCTCGTGTAAAGGCCGACAAATTGGCCCTAATAAACGCTTGGTTGGTGAGCGTGACAACACTCATAGGCATAGTTATCATCTTGATTCAGTCGGGGTTAGACATGGCAAGCGAAGGACTGGATACGGGCATTACTTACATAGTTATTTATGTGGTTTTAATGGGACTTTTGTGGTACTTTAACTTCAGACCCATTAAACTTGACAACTACTCACGACTCTCATCTCCAACTCTTGCTACTAATGTTAGGCAAAAGAGAATTGAAGAGGGTGATTTGCTCCGATGGAAACGTGAGCGCCGACATTATGGCGTGCCGGCTGGCGACGACGATTTTGACAGCGACTGGGATGACGACAGTGGCGACTTCGACTGGGATTTCGACAGCGACGACGATGACTGGGGTGGTGGCGACAGTGGCGGCGGCGGTGCCGACAGCGAATGGTAATTAATAGCATGAAACATAAAGCGTCGATACTTATTGCGGCAATCGCAGTTTTGCTCACTTGCGTGCAATGCAGCAAGCATGAATCTGAACCCGAGCCGGAGCCCAATCCTGTGACTCCCGTAACGCCTAAGCATGAACTCCCTGCAGGCAAGAAAGCGCTCAAAGTGCTGGCGATAGGTAACTCGTTTGTCGATGACCCTATGGCCTATTTCGACAAGATAGTAAGGAATTCGGGCATCGACTGCAGCAATCTGTGCGTATACTCGGCTGTGAAGAGCAGTGCCTCGCTCGACGATTGGTCAAGTGCATGTGATGATGGTACCATTATTTCCCTTCACCGGCGGTCGGGACTGCTGGAGATGCCAGTGGTCGAAGCGCCTCTTGCTGAGATTCTTGCGCAGGACTGGGACGTGGTGACAGTGCAGCAGGTGTCGACACTGGCACAAGATGCGACAAAGTTGTTGCCCAGTCTGCCTTATCTTGTGAATTTTATAAGGTCGAAATGTCCTAATAAAGACGTGGTAATCGCATGGCAGCAGGTGTGGAGCTTTTGGGATGAAGCTGGAGGAATGGCGGCAAGTATCCAGAACTGGCAGAATATCAACGCTGTGGTGAAACTCACTCTTGACTATAGTGTCGACATGGTAATCCCTACTGGTACAGCGATTCAGAATGCGCGAACTACAGAACTCAACACTCCGCATGGACTCCTGCGCGACAATAAGCACTTGGGATATGGTGTAGGGCGATATGTGGCTGCTTGCGCATGGTTCGAGGCGCTCTTAGCACCGGTCTATGAGGTGACTGTGGTGGGCAATGTCGCTACTCATGAGCCTACCGACAGCGAGAAAGAAAAGTCCACCTATGAGACCGTAGCGGTTACCGATGCCAACCGCACCCTTTGCCAGCAATGTGCAGCGGCGGCAGTATCTCATCCTAATGAATTGATGCAGAGCGGGTTAAATCGTTAAAATTGTGTTGCCGTCAATGACTTGCCTTTGTGCGGTGGCAGTATTAACTGCTGGCGCTTCGATTCCTTTTCCTAAGTTGCTGGGTGACACCTCGATACGCATCTCGTTCCAAGCACGAGCATCTATCATCTGCTGAAGCAGGTTGGCACCACCTTCCACCATCACGCTGGTGATGCCACGGCGATAGAGGTCGCGCAGCCATGTTTCGGGTTGAGCGGTGTCGAGTTTTGCCCATTCCACGCAACCTTCAATGCATCCCTTTTTATTGTTGTAAATCAGTGTGTTGCCGCCATCGGTTAGCACCTTGCTGTCGCTGGGTAGCGATAGGTTTTGGTCCATTATCACACGTAGTGGCGAATTGCCGCTCCAGTGCCGGGTTGTGAGTGATGGATTGTCGATGCGCACCGTGTTGGCCCCCACCACAATAGCGTCGACCATAGCGCGCTCGCGGTGAACAAGAGTTTGGGTCAATGGAGTGCTGAAGAGCACCCTTCCTCTCTCGTCGGCAAGAAAACCGTCGTTGCTTTGTGCCCACTTGAGCAGAACCCAGGGCATCC
>ONIY01000096.1 GCA_900318065.1 uncultured Prevotellaceae bacterium | reverse complement strand
GAGGCCAAGAAAAAAACTTGATTTCGATACACCAAAATCAAGTTTCTTCAAAAATATCAATAATTTTGACTAATTTCGCACTTGCTATTAGAATTCACACATTAGACCAATTTGGGTTAAATTCCTATAGGTAATCGGCAGCACGGTGATTGGGCACATACACAAAGTTGTTGATGTCCTGGCTCCACACGCATTGTCCCATGGTGGGAATTGTGATCTACTATACAGTGAGAATCTCTTTCTCCTTGGCGGCAAATACCTCGTCGATCTTCTTCAGGAACTTGTCGTGAAGCTTCTGGACCTTGTCCTCGCCGTCCTTCTGGGCATCCTCGGGCATACCGTCTTTCACAGCCTTCTTCAAGCCCTCAATCATCTCGCGGCGGGCGTTGCGCACGCTCACCTTGGCCTTCTCGGTCTCGGCCTTGGCCTCCTTCACGAGCTGCTTGCGGCGCTCCTCGGTGAGGGGTGGGAAGTTCAAGCGGATTATCTCGCCATTGTTCTCAGGGGTGATGCCAATGTTGGAGTCAAGTATTGCCTTCTCAATAACCTTAATCATGGGTTTCTCCCATGGGGTGATAGTGATGCTGCGTGCATCGGGCACTGCCACGTTGGCAACGTTGGCAATGGGCATCATCGAGCCATAGTACTCCACCTTCACTGGGTCAAGGATTTTGGGGTTGGCCTTGCCGGCTCTCACGCGCGACAGGGTCTCGTCGAGGTAAGCCACAGCCTCGTTCATCTTCTTCTCGGCTGCATCAAGAAATGTTTTTACATCTGCCATAATAGTATATTTTTAAGTTAGTAATTTCAGTTTTTTGAAAAACGTCACGAAAATATATATTTTTTGTCACCATTGCAAGAAAAATGCCAAAAAAGTGAATAATTGAGAAAAGTTTCTAAAGTAATCATGAGATACCAAACCGCTAAATATTAGGCGAAAAACTCCCCCTCTAAGATAGAGGGGGCGGGGGGGGAGTATGATGATTTCGTCCAATTCTCCCTCATCGTTCGCTGTATCTAAGCATCGACTTGGGTCCACAATTAGGCGTTAACGTTTATAGCAAGGTGACTAATAAAGAACCAGGCAGACGAGACGATGGGACTGGCGATAATCGCGACGAGACCAAGGATTTTGACATTGGCGTAGGACTGGGATTGACTTACAACATCACCAGCGATGTTTTTGTGCAGGGACGTTACTCTCTAGGATTCTCAAAGGTTTTTGACTGGGGCGAGAGCAAGAACGGTAACGCTCAAATCGCCATCGGTTATCGCTTCTAAACAATAGTCAACGTAAAAGTAGAACAGTGTCGCATACAAGAAACTCACGAATCCCGTTTTAGGGTTTCGTGAGTTCTTTTCTTGTAATAATGGGCAATGATAAAAACTTGGTTTACTTTTCAAGGTTACTGCTTCAGCTCTTTCTCAAAGAGTTTGTCTATTTGCTCTTGAATATTTGATGCAAGTGGGGGAATCTTGTTGTTTTTCTCAAATTGTCGCAGTTCGAGAATATTCATCTCCACCTTGTTGTCATTGCGCATTTGCTTATAATCTTTCTTGTCGATGTAGGCATAGTCGGTGGCAAAGGCTTGGACTTGAATAATGTATTCTTTGTCAGAATAACGGTGTCGTCCAATATTTGTGAGCTGCGACATTATAAAGTCGTCGGTAGTTGAATTGCCTATTGAGTCGGTGCGATACACCTGATAGAATGTTACCTTATGGCGCTGTTGCTTAACGGTGTCGGGGACAAATGTTTTACCTTTTTTGGCAGCTTCCTCTTCTTTCTCTTTATTCTCACGATGATTAATGTAGGTGCTTGCGTCGAACGACACAGTGCGAGTGCATTCTTTTTTATCCCAATAGATATAGCCTAGTTGGCTTAGGCTGTCAGCAATAATTTGACGTCCATCTCCTGCATCGGTTATGGTGATTGTGCCTTGCTGCTGAAGTTTGCACAATTTATTGTAATATGATTCTTCAGGCAATTTTGTATATCTGTCATACCTCCCTGACGTGCTGCTGTAAAACATACGTTCGAAAGCGTTTTGTGCCTTAGAAAGATGGCGAGACTTGGCATCTACTTTTTTCTTGGCAATATTATAAGAGTTGTCAACTACTCCACCACGAAAATAGTTGGGACCATCATCATCGATATAGACTGTGCGGAAATAGGTCTGGCAATACAGCAGCTCCTTGGGTTTGACAACAACCTCGGGCAAGTCATAAGTCGCGTCATCAAGGACGATTTTGTTGCCTTTAATATTGGCTACATCAATCGTGAGCGGCTTGTAAGCCACTTGAGACAGATGAATGGTTTTGTTTCCGCTTAAATCATCAAACCAACCATTGGCATCGGTGCTGGCGATGTATTTGCCATCGGG
>ONIY01000050.1 GCA_900318065.1 uncultured Prevotellaceae bacterium | reverse complement strand
GGGAAGAGGGGAGAGGGAAGAGGGCAATCGAGCGGTCGAGTGTTCGAGTGGTCGAGCTGTCGAGGGATTTATTGTGCATTGAGCATTGTGCATTGAGCATTGCCCTCTCCCCTCTTCCCTCTCTCCTGATTTTTTTATGAATTCCGTTGCCTGAATGTTTTTTTATTGAAATCTATTGCTTACCTTTGCAATAGTTTTTAAAAATTGCGATAATATGCGTCAATATTGGATAAATTTCAAAGGTAAGCAAGAGGGCCCTATGTCGATGGAGCAACTGGCTCAGATGGGTGTTGATGAGAGCGCCTACGTGTGGCACAGTGGCCTTCCCGACTGGGTGAGAATTACTAACGTGCCTGAGCTCAAGGAGATGCTCGAGAACAACAATGGGCCTGCACAAGACGAGCCTGTGCCCAACCTGCCCGAGCAGGAAGCCGGCAGCGATGAACTCGTGACAAGCGAGGTGGTGGATGAGGACGAGATCCCCAGCCTGGACAATGTGATGGAGAGCAACGAGCAGTCGCCCTACATGGCAGGCAATTATGGTCCCGCCATGGCTGCTGCGCAACCCATGCCCGCCCCTGAGGAAGTGCCCGAATGCCCTCCAACCAACCTGGTGTGGTCGATTATCGTGACCTTGCTGTGCTGCACTCCAGCCGGCATCGTGGGCATTGTGTTTGCCTTCCTCACTAAGAAACACTACCGCCAGGGCAACTACAAGAAGGCTCAGCGCATGAGCGACTATGGAGCGTGGGCGGTGATAGCCTCTATTATCCTGGGCATCATCTCCATGCCACTGTCGTGCGCTATGCAAGCCGCTAAGATGGCAATTCAGTGATGACACACTGCTGAGGCTCAATGTCGACCAAGCGAATAGTGTTGTGGACGATTGCTGGCGTGCTGGTGCTGGCGGGTGTGGCGGTTTATTTCTTCAACGACCCGTCGGACCCTGGCGCAAGCAAGTATTTCCCCAAGTGTCCTGTGTATAGCCTCACGGGGTTGAAATGTCCCGGTTGCGGCAGTCAGCGCGTGCTGCACGACCTCTTGAATGGCGACTGGTCGCTTGCTGTGAAGCACAACGCACTGCTGCTGGTGGCGATACCGGTGATAGGGCTCTACTTCGTTGCCGACGCCCTCAAGCGGCGCTATCCGGCACTTGACAACACCCTCAATCACCCAGTGGCTATCATCATCCTGGTGGTGATAGTGACCCTGTGGACTGTAGCAAGAAACATCTGGGGATGGTGAGAGGAGTTGTCAGTAATCAGTAATCAGTTGTCAGTAATCAGTTCTCAGTTTTCAGTAGTCAGTTCTCAGTTCTCAGTAATCAGTTGTCAGTAGAGCCATCCTCGATTCCCGATCCTCGATTCACCTGCCACGTTCCACTTTCCACTTTCTACGTTCTACGTTTCTCGTGCTTTATGCTTTTTTCGATTATAACAGTAACATATAATGCCGCTGGTGTGCTTGCTCCCACGCTGGAGAGCGTGCAGGAGCAGTCGTTTCGCGACTTTGAATACCTGGTGATTGACGGTGCGTCGACCGACGACACCCTGCGCCTCGTTGATGATGCCCAAATTCCTACCGCAAAGGTGTGGAGCGAGCCCGACAAGGGGCTCTATGACGCCATGAACAAGGCGATAGACCGTGCCCAGGGCAAGTACCTGATATTCCTGAACGCTGGCGATGCCTTTGCCACTGCCGAGACCCTTGCGCTGATAGCACGCTGTGCCGAGGACGACCCCGACGTGATTTATGGGCAGACCCAACTCGTGGACAGCGCTCGCAACGTGGTGGGGATGAGGCACCTCACTGCTCCCGCCACCCTCGACTGGCGCAGCTTCAAGAACGGCATGCTGGTGTGCCACCAGGCGTTTGTCGCCAAGCGTGAGCTGTGCCCTCACTACGACATGAGCTACCGCTTCAGCGCCGACTATGACTGGTGCATCAAGGTGCTGCGCAAGAGCGACAAGAACGCCTATGCCGGCGACCAGCCCATCATCAGCTTCCTCACCGACGGCCTCACCACTCAGAACCACAAGCGCTCGCTCAAGGAACGCTACCGCATCATGTGCCACTACTACGGCACCGTGCCCACCATGCTACGGCACTTGCGTTTTGCACTCAGGCATCTATCACGCAAACTGAAATGAACATCGACCGAATCATAATTCGCGGCGCCCGTGAGAACAACCTCAAGGATGTGTCGCTCGAGATACCCAAACATAAGATTACCGTATTCACCGGCGTTTCGGGCTCGGGAAAGAGTTCGCTGGTGCTCGACACTATCGCTGCCAAGTCGCGACGCGAGCTCAACGACACGTTCCCGGCCTTTGTGCAGCAATATCTGCCCAAGTATGGCCGGCCTCATGTCGACGCCATCGAGAACCTCCCCATTGCCATCGTCATCGACCAGAAGAAGCCGGCGCAGAACTCGCGCTCGACAGTGGCAACCTATACCGACATTGCCGCGCTGCTGCGACTGCTGTTCTCGCGCGTGGGTCAGCCCTGGGTGGGATATGCCGAGTCGTTCAGCTTCAACCATCCCGAGGGAAGCTGCCCGCGCTGCTCGGGCCTGGGCGAGATTCGCGAGCTCGACATCCACAAACTCGTGGACTTTGACAAGAGCCTCAACGATGAGGATACGATACACTACATAGCCTTTGGCAAGGGCGGGTGGCGCTGGATTCGCTATGCCCACAGCGGCCTCTTCGACCTGGACAAGAAAATCAAGGACTACACGCCCGAGGAACTCGACCTGTTCCTCAACAGTCCGCAAATCCGTCTCAAGAATCCACCCGCCAACTGGCCCAAGAGCGCAAAATATGAGGGCATCATCCCGCGCATGTACCGCAGCATCATCAACAGCGAGGAAGGACTGCTTCACGCCGCAGTGCTCAACCCCATGCTCAACATGGGCACGTGTCCCGACTGTGGCGGCACCCGCCTGAGCAAGCGCGTGCTCTCGTGCAAGATCGACGGCAAGAACATTGCCCAGGTGAGCGCGATGTCGATAACAAAGCTCAACCAGTGGATAGGGTCGCTCACGTCGCCTCTGGCGGTAGACCTCAAGAAAGCGATAGGCGCACGCCTCACTGCGCTCGAGGAGATAGGGTTGGGATATCTGAGCCTTGACCGCGCAGTGGGAACCCTCTCGGGTGGCGAGTCGCAGCGCTGCAAGATTGCCAAGTACATCAACTCGTCGCTCGCCGATGTGCTTTATATCCTCGACGAACCCAGCACTGGCCTTCACGACCACGACATTGAGAAAATGAAACACTCGGTGCGCAGGCTGCGCGATGCCGGCAACACCGTGCTGCTGGTGGAGCACCACAAGGAGATGATTGCCATTGCCGACCACATTGTGGACCTGGGACCTGGACCCGGAAGTCGCGGAGGTCAGATAGTCTTTGAGGGCAACTACAATGAGTTGCTGCACAGCGGCACCAGCACCGGAACAATGCTCGGCAAGCGAGGAGAGTTCAACTTGTCGCCCCGCAAGCCGTCGGGCCACTTTGCCCTGCGCAACGCTTCGCTCCACAACCTCAAGAACGTGTCGATCGACCTGCCGCTAGGCGTCTTTGCCGTGGTGGCTGGCGTGGCAGGGTCGGGAAAGAGTTCGCTCATGGAATGCTTCCGCCGCGACCATGAAGGCATCATCTACATCAGTCAGAAGAACATAGGTGTGAGTCTGCGCTCCACACCAGCAACCTATATGGACGTGGCGCCCGACATACGCAAGCGCTTTGCCCGAGCCCACAAGATGAAGGAGCAGTATTTCACCTTCAACGGCAAGGGCGGTTGCCCAGTGTGTGGCGGCAAGGGAGTGGTGATATCGGAGATGGCGTTTATGGACAATATCGAGACGACATGCGAGGCGTGCGGTGGACTGCGCTACTCGCAAGAAGCGCTGCAATACACTATCGACGGCATGAACATAGCGCAGGTGATGGACCTCTCGGTGCGCCGTGCCAGCGAGTTCTTTGCAGGTACTACGGTAGAGGAGAAACTGCGTCCACTCATGGCTGTGGGGCTCGACTATCTGCATCTGAACCAGGCACTTAGCACCCTCTCGGGTGGCGAGCTGCAACGCATGAAGATCGCCTCCTACCTGCAGCCTTACACTTCGCCGGTCGACAAAGGCGGCCAGCGCGGCATCTTTATCATTGACGAACCCACCGACGGTCTCCACCTCAAGGATGTGCATCACCTCATCGACCTTTTCAACCGCATGGTAGACCAGGGCAACACCGTCTATGTAGTAGAACACAATACCGACGTGATAAAAGCCGCCGACCATGTCATCGAGCTAGGCCCAGGCGCCGGCGAGCAGGGAGGACACATAATCTACACCGGCACCCCCCAAGAAATCCTCAACACCCCCACATCCATCACGGCAAAGTACTTGTGATGAGGTGGTAATCATACGAGAAAGCCGCAGTGCCACTAGGGCGACACTGCGGCACACTCTATGCTTGCATTCCTTGCTGTGCAGCTATGTGGTTGTAGGCATCATTCAGTGCATATAGGCAAATCGTGGGTGTCGCTTAGTAGCTGAACTTACGGCCGTTCCACTTGAGGACGCGTTTCGATGTCTTGCCGTTCTTGAGCCAGGCGGTCTCGGTGATGTTCTTGCCGGTGCGCGGCAGCGAGTAGGAGATATAGTCGAGATTGTCGGTGGCGTAGCGCACTCTGAAACCCGGTGCATCGCAGTCGGCCATCCGCTTGGTGGCATTGTTGTAGCGCAAGAACGAGAGACCGTCGTATTGTCCCGGCTCGTGACGACCGTTGGTGAAGCAGGCGATGTTGATGGCAATGAGTTTGTGCTTGCCGTCGGACTCGTTCCAGTAGCACATCTCGGCGCGGAACAGGTTGTTCTCGTCTTGCGACTCATAGAGGATGTAGCCGTTCTTCTCATCGACGATGAACTTGTCGCCATCGGGTTGCTCAAGGCCCTGGTAGTAGCGCATCCATGCATTCTTGAAGGCATTGGTGGCCTCATCCAGACCTACTTCTTCCACTGGGTCGTCCCAAACCTCCACTTGCGAGAAATAGGCTTGCGCAAAGTCTTTGATGGTGGGCTTGGCGCCCTTGTAGTTCACTTTATAACTGTCTTGTGCTGCCACGCAAAGCACGAGGCAGGCAAAAAATAGTGCAAATGTTGATCTTTTCATCTCAGTAGGTGTTTTAGTGGGTTAATATTAAGTGCAAATGTACAAAAAAGAAGTGAAACACCATAAAAACCGCAATGAAAATTCATTGCGGTTTTTATGGTGGATGTAATATAATGGAATTATTTGTGCAAATATAGTTATAAGACCAATGGTGCAAGCCGAAGCCAGCGGCAAAACTTGTTTTGGCATTGGTGAGGCGCAGCCCATTGATGCTGAAAGAGCGGGTAAGGGGGAGTATGATATACTCAAGGTTTTACAATTTCGCAATTGCCATACCCCTGTGGGTCACTTCGTGCCAGCTCCCCTAGCTTAGGGGAGCAGCTGAAACACAGCAAGTTATTTTCGTCGAACTCACGTTAATACACTAAAAGGACAAAGGTGAGCCACAAAGATTATAAAATATTGGGAAACAAAAAATGGTTAAATCGCTCATTGTTAGCAATTTAACCATTTTTATTGTGACCCCGGAGGGGCTCGAACCCTCGACCCACTGATTAAGAGTCAGTTGCTCTACCAACTGAGCCACGGAGTCAAAAAAAGAAACCATTAGTTGATTTCCGACTGCAAAGGTACTACTTATTTTTGAACTGGCAAGCGTTTTTGCGACTTTTTTTCAAAAAAAACGCAAAAAAGTGGTTTTTGACCATTTTTTGAGTGTTTTGTTCATTATTTTATGGTAATAATAGTGTTTTGTTTTTAAAAAATTGCTACATTTGCGAGTTAAAAGCAAAGAATAATAATTTAAAATAAGATACTATGAACTTAGACGGACGTAGAGAGAGTACTAATGTAGAAGATCGTCGTGGCATGAGTGGCGGCATGAAGGCTGGCCTGGGCGGCGGTATTATGGGTATAGTAATAGCGTTGCTGGCCATGTTTATGGGTGGCGGCAACATGGGTGATGTGCTCGGTAACCTGGGCAACATGATTCAGGTTGAGGAGCAGCCCACAATGCGCGAGGATGGCAAGGTGGAGTTCAGCGAGGAGGAGCAGGAGCTGGCGAAGTTCTCGAAGCAAATCCTGGGTGGCACCGAGGACATCTGGTCGCAGATCTTTGCCCAGCAGGGCTTGGGTGAGTACCACAATCCCAAGATGGTGCTCTATAGTGGCTCTACCAGCACGGCGTGTGGTCAGGGTCAGGCAGCGATGGGTCCTTTCTATTGCAGCGGTGACCAGAGTCTTTATCTCGACTTGTCGTTCTTCATGAGCATGAAGCAGCAGCTTGGCGCCGATGGCGACTTTGCCTATGCCTATGTGATTGCTCACGAGGTTGGGCACCATGTTGAGCAGCAAACTGGTGTGCTGCAGCAGATTCACAGCAAGATGGCGCGCTACGGTCAGGGCAGTGCTCAGGCCAACAAGGAGAGTGTGCGCATTGAGTTGCTTGCCGACTACCTGGCAGGCTGCTGGGCTCACTATGACAATGAGCAGTTTGGCTCGGTTGAGGATGGTGACCTTCAAGAGGCTATCGACTGCGCTCTGAAGATTGGTGACTACTTGCAGAAGCGCGCTCAGGGCTATGCGATGCCCGAGAGCTTTACTCACGGCACGAGCGAGCAGCGCATGCGCTGGTTCAAGGCTGGATACCAAACTGGCGACGTGAAACGCGGCATCAACAGCGCTATGCAGCTCGATTACAACCAGCTTTAAGCTATGCTTAACTCAAAAGGCATAAATGAGATTGTGCCTTAATGAGTAACGGCTAATTCCCCTTTGACCAAGAGGCTCGAAGGGGAATTTTTTTGTTTGCACACCCCAGTTGCGATTATGCTCGACTTTATACCAAATAGGTCATTATGGTTTATTAATTTAGGCTTTTGATGTGGGGCAAAATGCTCCATTAAGTTTTTTTATACAATTAATGGTTTGGGTAATGAAACTTTTGTCTAATTTTGCAGTCCAATTTTCCCAGAGGTAATTATTTTTTATAAATTGTTGTAACTCCGTGACTGGAGTGAGTTTATTTTTAGTCTTAAAATGAAGAAATTATTTTTTGTTATGTTATTGGGCCTTTGCTCAATGATGAGTTATGCCGATTCTTATCATTTTTACACTAATTATGGTAAAAATGGAGAACTAGAAAAGTATGAGTCAATTTTGGGCAAATATATTGTGAGAATTGGCAATGTTACTAAATCAGAAAGCAAACATATTTCTTGCACAATCACCATTACATTAACTGAACCCGTAGATGAAGAGGACATTGAAATCTACAGATGTCATGCCGATGGTACTCATCAGGTTGATGATGAAATTGATCCCGTTTGGAATATGAAATTACAACCATCAATTAATCCTAAATGGTGTGATTATTCTTGTATAACAAACGACGAGGGTAAGGTAGTCAAATTCACATTTACCGACACTTTTCATGAGTCTTTATTGAAAGATGAGAATCCAAATTGCAATTCTTTGCACTATCTTATTTTTGATCGCCATGAGACGACAGATCATAATATAATGATAAGAATTGCCAATATCTTATATTATGAAGTAGTGACCTCAATTGATGAAATTTCGGTGTATACTCCTGTTGAGTATTATGACTTGCAGGGTCGCAAGCTTGATGGTCCACAGAGTGGTATCGTGATTGAGAAGCAGGGAAGCAAGGTTACAAAGAAGATGTACCACTAAACAAGTCACAGTGCTTAATCAGGCACGTGGCATGAAATGGGTGAAGAATAATCCCTTGGGCATTAAGCTCAAGGGATTATTCTTTTTACTGCATTAACTGGTCGCAGTCAAGATCGTGCATTAGCGTTGCTTACAGGCCGCGGCCGTGGCAGTTCTTATACTTCTTGCCGCTGCCGCATGGGCATGGATCGTTGCGGCCAATCTTTGGCCCCTCGTTGCGGATGGGTGCTACTGGGCCACGTCCTGCCTGGCTTGCGCCCATACCTGCCTGTCGCTGCGCTGCTGCTGCTGCAGCCACAGCATCCTGTCCGCGTCCCTCGCTGTATTGCTGGCGGCGTCGAGGCTCGTTGTCGGCAGCGCGCTGCACGTCGCTCTCATTTTGCACAGGAATCTGTCCGCGCATGAGCGACGAGATGAACTTGTTGTTCATGTCGGCGAGCATCACCTTGAAGAGGTCGAACGACTCGAGTTTGTAGATCACCAATGGATCCTTCTGCTCATAGCTTGCGTTCTGCACGCTCTGTCGCAACTGGTCGAGCTCACGCAGGTGAACCTTCCAGCTCTCGTCGATAGAGAGCAGCATGATTGCCTTTTGCCAAGCCTTGGCGATGCATTTGCTCTGGGTCTCGTAGGCTTCCTTCATGTCGATGACGATGCCATAGGTGCGCTTGCCGTCGGTGATGGGCACGCGCATCTTGCCTTGAGGCTCGGGTGCTCCCTCGCTCATCTGCTGCTGGCAGATGCTCTGGATCACAGGGTTGGCAACCTCCGAGAGGCGCTCGGTCTTGCGACGGAAAGCAGCGAGCACAGCGTCGAAGAGCTGTTCAATATTCTTCTGGCTGTCTTGCTTGCGATAGGTGTCCTCGTCAAATGGAGGCTCAAGAGCAAATGTTGAGAGCACATGCATTCGCATGTCTTCATATTCCGAAGGGCCGTACTTGTTGACAGTGTCCTCGATGCTGTCGTAGATGGTGTTGATGATGTCGGTGCCAATGCGCTCACCCAGCAGGGCGTGGTGGCGGCGGGTGTAGATCACCTTGCGCTGCGCGTTCATCACGTCGTCATATTCAAGGGTGTGCTTGCGGATGCCAAAGTTGTTCTCCTCGACGCGTTTCTGTGCGTTCTCGATGCTCTTGGTTACCATGGGCGACTCAATCATCTCGCCGTCGTGCAGACCCAGGCGGTCGAGCAGCTTGACAACGCGCTCGCTGGCAAACAGACGCATCACCTTGTCTTCAAACGACACGAAGAATACCGAGCTGCCAGGGTCGCCTTGACGTCCGGCACGACCGCGCAACTGGTTGTCGACGCGGCGTGACTCGTGGCGCTCGGTGCCAATGATGGCGAGACCGCCGGCTTCCTTAACCTCGGGGGTGAGCTTGATATCGGTACCACGACCTGCCATGTTGGTGGCAATGGTTACCACGCCCTTGCCGTTGACCTGACGGCCGGCTTGTGCCACAATGTCGGCCTCCTTCTGGTGCAGCTTGGCGTTGAGCACGTTGTGCTCGATGTGTCGCAGGCTGAGCTGGCGGCTCAAGCGCTCCGAGATCTCTACCGAGGTGGTACCCACCAGCGTGGGTCGTCCCATCTCGCGCATCTTCACGATTTCCTCAATCACGGCATTGAACTTCTCCTTCTCGGTCTTGAACACGCGGTCGGGCTGGTCCTTGCGGATGACTGGGCGGTTGGTGGGGATGTTTACAACATCGAGTTTGTAGATCTCCCAGAACTCACCTGCCTCGGTCATGGCGGTACCGGTCATACCGGCAAGCTTGTGATACATGCGGAAGTAGTTCTGCAGTGTGATGGTGGCAAAGGTCTGGGTAGCGGCCTCCACCTTCACGCCCTCCTTGGCCTCGATGGCCTGGTGCAGACCGTCGCTGTAGCGGCGGCCTTCCATGATGCGGCCTGTCTGCTCATCAACGATCTTCACCTTTCCTTCCTCGTCGACGATGTACTCGTCGTCGCGGTTAAAGAGGGTGTAGGCCTTGAGCAGCTGAGTGACGGTGTGCACGCGCTCGGCTTTTACCGAGTAGTTTTGCAGCAGCTCGTCTTTCTTTTGCAGTTTCTCGTCCTCGCTCAGTGGCTCGTTGGTCACTGCCGAGAGTTCGCTGGCAATGTCGGGCAGGACGAAGAACTTGGGGTCGTCGGTGCCACGGGTGAGCACGTCAATACCCTTGTCGGTGATCTCCACAGTGTTGTTCTGCTCCTCGATAATGAAGTACAGCGGGTCGGTCACCACGTGCATCTCGCGGCTGTTGTCTTGCATGTAGAATGCCTCGACCTTGAGCATAGCCTGCTTCACGCCCTCTTGCGAGAGGTACTTGATGAGTGGCTTGTACTTGGGCAGGCCCTTGTAGGCACGGAAGAGCAGCAGCGTGCCTTCCTTGCGCTCGTTGTCGTCGTCGCTTGCCATCATGCGGCGAGCGTCGCTCAGCAGCTGGGTCACGAGGCTGCGCTGGGCCGAGTAAAGGCGCTCAACGTTGGGTTTGTATTCGTCAAACATCTGGTCCTCGCCGCGGGGCACGGGACCTGAGATAATCAATGGAGTGCGGGCGTCGTCAATGAGCACCGAGTCCACCTCGTCGACGATGGCATAGTGGTGTGGACGCTGCACGCAATCTTCGGGCTCCATTGCCATGTTGTCGCGCAGGTAGTCGAAGCCAAACTCACTGTTGGTACCAAAGGTGATGTCGCAGTTGTAGGCTTCGCGACGCTCTAGGCTGTTAGGCTCAGTCTTGTCGATACATGCCACGCTCAAGCCGTGGAACATGTAGAGCGGTCCCATCCACTCCGAGTCACGCTTGGCGAGGTAGTCGTTGACGGTAACCACATGCACGCCGCATCCTGCCAGGGCGTTGAGGAACACTGGCAGCGTGGCCACGAGGGTCTTACCCTCACCAGTAGCCATCTCGGCAATCTTGCCTTGATGCAATACCGAGCCACCAATGAGCTGCACGTCGTAGTGAATCATGTTCCATGTCATCTCGTTGCCACCGGCTACCCAGGTGTTGTGGTAGATGGCCTTGTCGCCCTCGATGTCGAGGAAGTCGTGCCCGTCGGCAGCAAGCTTGCGGTCAAAGTCGGTGGCTGTCACCTCAATGTCCTCGTTCTCGGTGAAGCGTCGTGCAGTGTCCTTGACGATAGCGAACACTACTGGCAGCACGTCGTTGAGTTTCTCCTCGATGCGCTCGAGCACTTCTTTCTCAATTTTGTCAACCTTGGCCCACAGGGGCTCGCGCTGCTCATATTCCAGCGTCTCGATTTCTGCCTTAATGGCAGCAATCTCGTCGCGTTGTGGCTTCACATACTCTTGTATCTCCTCTCTGATGGCTGCGCTGCGTGCGCGCAACTCGTCGTTCGACAACTGCTCGATCTCGGGGTACACCTTCTGAATATCACGCACGATGGGCATGAGTTTCTTCAGGTCTCGGTCGCTCTTGTTGCCGAAGATTGATTTCAAAAAACTATTAAATGACATGTCGTGTATTTTGTGTTTTATTTAATTTGCAAGGGTAAGTTCCCCCTCTGAGGGGGAGTTGGTTATATCATATCTTACGTCGTGTAGGGTCATTCGCCTATTTTAGAAACGTGATTGTTTTATTTTAAAAAAGATGCTATAGCAAAAAATGTGCCAAATCTTTATCAAGCTGCAAAGTTACGAAAAAACTTTTGAAATGAATGTTTTTTTGATTGTTTATTTGGTTTATGTGGCTTTAACCCCGCCTCTTTTTTTAACCCCTCGAATTCGAGGGGGAAGAAAAAGGCAGGAACATTGTGATGCTCCTGCCTTGTGGGTGTTTTGAAAAGCACTTGTGGCGATTATCTCTCGGCTACAATCTTGCAGATTTCTACCACTGTCATCATGGCCTTTTCCATTGCCTGGATGGAGACGTACTCGTAGCGGCCGTGCATGTTCATGCCGCCGGCAAAGATGTTGGGGCATGGCAGGTTCTTGAACGAGAGCTGTGCACCGTCGGTGCCGCCGCGAATGGGCTGCACTTTGGGCTTAACGCCAGCGCGCTCCATGGCTTGCTCGGCAATATCGATGATGTGCATCACGGGCTCGATCTTCTCGCGCATGTTGTAGTACTGGTCCTTGAGCTCGACGGTGGCGATGTCGCCATAAGTGCCATTGATGAAGGCTACCACGCGCTTCACCTCGGCCTTGCGTGCTTCAAAGCGCTCGCGGTCGTGGTCGCGGATGATGTAGGTGAGACGGCACTCCTCAACAGTGCCCTCAATGCCCACGATGTGGTAGAATCCCTCATATTTCTCGGTGGTGGCGGGTGTCTGGCTCTCGGGCAGCAGCGACATGAGCTTGCCAGCAACGAGGATGGCGTTGATCATCTTGTTCTTAGCCATTCCTGGGTGCACGTTCAGGCCCTTGATGGTAATCTTGGCGCTGGCAGCGTTGAAGTTCTCATATTCGAGCTCTCCCTCGGCGCCGCCGTCCATGGTGTAGGCCCAGTCACAACCAAATTTCTCCACGTCAAACTTGTGAGCTCCAAGTCCAATCTCCTCGTCGGGGTTGAAGCCAATGCGAATCTTGCCGTGCTTCACCTCGGGGTGCTGCTGGAACCACTCGATGGCGCTAACGATCTCGGCGATGCCGGCCTTGTCGTCGGCGCCCAGCAGGGTAGTGCCGTCGGTCACGATAAGGTCCTGGCCAATGTGGTCGTCAAGCTCGGGGAACTGCACTGGGTCGAGCACGATGCCCTGTTCCTCGTTGAGGGTGATGGGACCGCCGGCATATTTCTCCACGATGCGTGGCTTCACGTTGAGGCCGCTCATGTCGGGGGCAGTGTCCATGTGGGCAATAAAGCCAATGGTGGGCAGCGGTTTGTCGGTGTTGGCGGGCAGGGTGGCATAGAGGTAGCCGTTGTCGTCGAGCGACACCTCGCTAAGGCCCATTTCCTCAAGGTCTTTCTTCAATTCCTTGGCAAAGACCATTTGGGTTGGGGTTGAAGGTGTTACGCCAGTGTTCTCGTCACTGGTGGTTTCAAACTTCACATACTTGATAAAACGTTCAATTAATGGTGTCATAATGATATTTTCTAGTTAATAAATTATTCTCTTATTATTTTCTGCAAAAATACAATTTTTTCTCTAAAAAACTACTATTTTACAAAAATAATACCATCATTCACTAATCACTATTGATAAAAGCATTCACGCCCGGTAATGTGTTGCTGGGCGATGTTTTGCCTATTTTGCACAGCTCATTCACATTCATTATAGATTATTTTCGATTTTTTTGTGTTTTATTGAAAAAAATGTACTACCTTTGTGATTAGAAAAAATATAAGGTCCGTTGACCTTGAGGCATTCAATAGAACACACACTTTTTAGTCGCTTATGTTAACCCAGATTTACAACGGTCATATACTCACTCCATCGGGGTGGATAAATGGTGGCTCGCTGCTCTTTGAGGACTCACGCATAGTGGAGATCCGCAAGAACAGCCACATCGAGCCACGTGCCGACACGGCGATAAACGCCCTGGGGATGCATGTGGTTCCGGGTGGCATAGAGCTTCATTGCCATGGCGGTGGAGGCCACGACTTCATGGAGGGCACCGAGGAGGCGTTCCGCGCCGCTGTGATGGCTCATCGCCGTCATGGCACAACGTCGATATTCCCCACGTTGTCGTCGGCAACACTGCCCATGATTGAGACTGCAGCCCAAACCTGCGACGAACTCATCGAGGACCCCTTCAGCGGGGTGCTGGGACTGCACCTTGAGGGGCCCTATTTCAACCCGTTGAAGGCTGGTGCCCAGATGCCTGAGCTCATTCGCCTGCCCGACCCCAACGAGTATGAGCACGTGGTGGAGGATTTCAACTGCATCAAGCGTTGGGACTCGGCTCCCGAGCTGCCTGGCGTGATAGAGATGGGCAGGTATCTCACGGCTAAGGACGTGTTGCCCTCAATAGCCCACACCGCTGCCGAGTATGACCACGTGAAGGAGGCCTACGAGGCAGGATATACCCACGCCACCCATTTCTACAACGGCATGCCTGGCTTCCACAACGTGCGAGAGTTCAAGCACGCCGGCACTGTCGAGGCGGTTTACCTGATGGAGAACATGACGGTGGAGATGATTGCCGATGGCATCCACGTGCCGCCCACGCTGCTCAAACTGGTGTACCACACTAAGGGCGTGGAGCGCACAGCGATGGTGACCGATGCCCTGGCGGTGGCTGCCAGCGACAGCAACAAGGCGTTTGACCCGCGTGTAATCATCGAGGATGGAGTGTGCAAACTCGCCGACCGCTCGGCACTGGCAGGCAGCATCGCCACGATGGACCGCCTGATAGCCACTGCCGTGCACATGGCCGAGATTCCACTGCAGGACGCTTGCCGCATGGTTGCCGAGACGCCTGCCCGCATCATGGGCGTCTACGACCGCAAGGGCTCGCTGCAGCGTGGCAAGGATGCCGATGTCATCATCCTCGATAAGGACATCAAGCTGCATGCAGTGTACTGCATGGGACAGATGGTGAACCTCAAGGAGAACGCGTGAGGCACCTCAAGCAGGGGGGCAAAAAAGAAAAATCAACAAAAAAATCAGGTAAGTGTTGCACGATTGAAAAAAAGTGCTTACCTTTGCAGTCGCAATTGAAAAAACATGGTGGAATTAGCTCAGCTGGTTAGAGCGTCGGATTGTGGTTCCGAAGGTCGTGGGTTCGAACCCCATATTCCACCCACCACAAAAAAGACTCCCAAAATTCCTGGGAGTCTTTTTTGCTTTGAGAGAGGTGCTATGACATTAACTCTTCATCACTTTGCACCACTCATTTTGGCCGATAGCCACTAATGGCAAAATTATGTTTAGATGTTGAGATGCTATCGGGTGTACTTCAGGATGGCATCGCGCCAAATCAGGTAGCCTGGTCCCAGCAGGTGCAGGCCGTCGTTGGTGAGTTCTTCGCGCAGCTTGCCGTTCTTGTCCACGAAGAGAGGGTAGAGGTTGATCCAGGTGACATGCTGCCGCTTGCACACCTCTTCCATGGCGCGGTTGCCGTCGATCACCACTTGCTCGCGGTCTTTTAGCAGTTTCCACATCTGCACGTCGGTGTTGAAGGGCAGCATCGACTGCAGGTAGATTTTTGTCCTGGGCGAGCGTTGCTTGATCAGGACAATGAGTTTCTCCATCGCCCGTGCAATGCTGTCGCCATCCACGCCGTGCGACACGTCGTTCACGCCGCTGAGGATGAAAATCTTGCGGGGCTTGCCCTTGAGGATGGGCTCCATGCGCTCATATAGTCCTTGCACAATGTCGCCAATGATGCCGCGGTTCTTCACGTGCGGGTTGCGCAGCAGCTCGTTCCACTCGGCACCGTCGGTGAGGCTGTTGCCCAGCATGATGATGTCGCGACGGTAGACGGGCAGGTCATCGAAGTGGGTAGCGCGGCGCACGTAGTACTTGTCCTGATTGGCAGTGCGTGCCGGTGGCTGCGCCTGCATTGCAGTCACAGCAGCCACCGCCGCTATTAATATTAAAATAAAACGTTTCATGAGTAGTAAGTAGTCAGTTATCAGTAGTCAGTTATCAGTAGTCAGTTTTTCCCGGAGGTCCCGGAGGTCCCGGGTTTTCCGGAAGTTCCGGGTTTTCCGGAAGTTCCGGGGGAGCGGGAGCTGGAATTATTACTTTGTCCTTAGTCCTTAGTACTTCGTCCTTTGTACTCTGTACTCTGTACTCTGTACTGTGTACTCTGTACTCTGCACTAGTTCCCACGATAGGCATCGCAGGCTTTTTTCACGCTGCCGTGGAGCAGGAGCAGGCGCTTGGCTTCGTCGTAGCCTAGTCCAAGCTCTTCGACCACCATGCGTGTGCCGCGGTCCACGAGTTTCTTGTTGGTGAGCTGCATGTTCACCATCTTGTTGCCCTTGACGCGCCCCATTTGGATCATGACACTGGTGGAGATCATGTTGCAAATCATCTTCTGGCCTGTGCCACTCTTCATGCGGCTGCTGCCGGTGACATATTCGGGTCCCACAATCATCTCGATGGCAATCTCGGCAACCTCGCTCACGGGGGCGTCGGGGTTGCTGGTGATGGCAGCGGTGAGGCATCCGTGGGCACGAGCATCGCGCAGTGCGCCTATCACATAGGGAGTGGTGCCACTGGCAGCGATTCCCACCACGGTATCGTTGCTGGTGATGTTGTACTGCTGCAGGTCTTTCCATCCCTGCTGCTCATCGTCCTCGGCATTCTCCACGGCATTTCGCAGGGCAATGTCTCCCCCAGCAATGAGGCCTATAATCCACCCTGGGTCCATGCCAAAGGAGGGAGGAATCTCACTGGCGTCGAGCACTCCCAGCCTGCCGCTTGTGCCAGCACCCATGTAGAAGACGCGTCCTCCGCGCTTCATGCGCTCGACAATGCCAGTGACGAGTTTCTCGACCTGCGGGATGGTCTTCTGCACGGCGTCGGCAACTTTGTGGTCTTCCTGGTTGATCTCGGTGAGCAACTCGTGCACACTCTTCTTTTCAAGATCGTTGTAGAGAGAAGGTTGTTCGCTTATCTTAGTGTTAAGTTTCAAGTGTTAAGTTCTTCTAGATTTCTAGACATTCTAGATTTTCTAGTATTTAGATTACGCATTAAGCTGAGTGGTACTTGATGAGTCCTTCCATT
Organism: uncultured Prevotellaceae bacterium; assembly: GCA_900318065.1. GTDB lineage: Bacteria > Bacteroidota > Bacteroidia > Bacteroidales > Muribaculaceae > Sodaliphilus. The sequence continues at coordinate 24,241 of ONIY01000050.1, read as the reverse complement.
GGGGCTTGGATAATGGTGCCAATGGTGATGCCCAGCTTGCTGGCGGCCTCGGTGAGGACATCCTTCTGCAGCAGTGCGATAGAGCCCACGAAGTTGCAGGGCAGCTCCTTGTAGTTGGGGTAACTGGCAACGTTGCGCACAAAGAAATCGGTGAACGAGCGCATCACGATAGCCTTGATAGATGGCTCGTTGATGTTGTGCTCAAGGAATGGGGCAAACTGAGCCAGGAATCGGTTGGCGGCAGGCTTGCGGTACACGCGGTCGATGATGGTGTTGCGGTCGAGGTTGTACTCCTTGAGAAACTTCTCGCACAGGTGCTCGGGCAGCTGCTTCTTGAGCACGTCGCCCACGAGGAGCTTGCCCAGCACGGCACCGCTTCCCTCATCGCCCAGGATATAGCCCAGTGGCGACACATTGTCGACCACTTTCTCGCCGTCGTAGTAGCAGCTGTTGCTGCCAGTGCCCAGAATGCATGCTATGCCTGGCTCGTGCTGGCACAGTGCACGTGCAGCTGCAAGCAGGTCGCTGTCGACCTCTATCTTGGTCACGTTGGGCATATTGCGCTTGAGAGCGTTGACAACCTGATTCTTGATTTCGTCGCTAATGATGCCGGCGCCATAGTAGTAAATCTCGGTCACGTCATAGCCCTGAAGGCTGGGCATGAGTTCGGTCATGATGCACTCGGCCATTTCTTCCTCGGTCATGAGCAGTGCGTTCATGCCGGTGGTGAAGATTTGAGCAACTTTCTTTTTTCCGTCTAGCAGACACCAGTCAATCTTGGTGGATCCGCAATCAGCAATTAAAATCATAATGTGTTTTATTTTTTGTTATGTTATTATTTTCGTTTAGTTGTGGGCAATAAGCGCTATTGCATTATATCTTGATGTAGATTTTCTTCTTGTAGAGGATGTAGCCAAAGCACCAGGTGATGAGCACAAAGGTGATGGCATAGAGGCATGAGGCGGCCTCAGGAGTGGTGGTGACGGCGCTCCAGGCGTCGTAGATGAGAGAGTGGGCGGTGATGGGGTCGCCACTGGCGTTAGTGCCAAAGCGCACTGCTCCAAAGGCGATAGCGAGCACGGTGCCCACGAGGTAGCAGAAGAGCGGGTTGATGCCAAAGGCCTGGAAGAAGCGGCACCACCGGTTGTGGCCCTTGATGTCGATGGCATAGATGAGCATTGCTAGGATGCACGACGCCATGCCACAGGTGATGAGCACGTAGCTCGAGGTCCACGCCTTCTTGCTGCAAGGGATGCCATATTGCAATAGCCATCCCACAAGCAGCATCAGTGCTCCCCACACGGCAATCTCGACGATGCGGTCGCGGTTGTTGTGCACGGTGTTGATGCACTTGCCCATCATGAAGCCTATGAGCACATGGGCGATGCATGGCAGGGTGCTGAGAATTCCCTCGGGGTCGAGGGCAAGCTTCTGGCCAAACGCCTCCTCATGATACATGTGGTCCTCGCCCAGGATGGCGCAGTCTACTCGCGAGAGGATGTTGTCGAGCGAGAACTCATAGCCATTGCCAAAGCCCAGTATTATGGCATAGGCAACGAGGATGAGACCTATTATCCAGGGGATGAACTTGCTCTTGAACAGCACTGCCGTCATCGAGCCAAAGAAGTAGACCAGTGCCAGGCGCTGGAACACGCCCAGGATGCGCAGGTCGCCAAACATGCGGGTGAAGAAGTGCGACTCGGGGTCGTAGAGGCCTCGCAGCCACATTCCAAACCACTGCACCATCCAGCCAATGAGGAAGAGGATGATGGTGCGCCGGCAAATCTTGAGCATGAGGCTGCCGCTGAGCTTGAAGTTGAACTTGCGCAGCGAGAAATACATCGACACGCCCATCAAAAACATGAAGAAGGGGAACACCAGGTCGGTGGGCGTGAGCCCTATCCACTGGGCGTGCTCGAGTGGAGCGTAGAGGTGGCTCCACGTGCCAGGATTGTTCACCAGGAGCATGCCGGCTATTGTAATTCCTCGCAGTATGTCGAGCGAGAGGAGTCGTTTTGAGTCTTTTGCCATAGTCCTATGGGTTTATAGTTTGTTGTTTATAGTTTATGGAAGCCTATTGGTGAGACTTACCGCAATATTTTGTCACTTCGTCGATGAGGTAGATGAGCGACTGGTAGGGCACTCCGCTGTGGGTGGTGAGCCCTATCTCGCAGGTGCGGCTGTTGCTGAAGCCACGCTTGATGCCTGCCGCATCGATTTGCGGGCGCAGTTTGCGCAGGGCATAGGCATTTAGCTCGGGGTGAGTAAATCCCTTGTCGCCGGCAAAGCCGCAGCATCCCACTCCCTCGGGGATGAGAACGCTGGTTGAGCACCGCTTGGCAAGGTCGAGCACTTTGTCGTCGATCTTCATCAGGCGGGTGGAGCAGGTGAGGTGCAGGGCGATGGGCTCGCTGGTGGGGGTGAACTCAAGGTCTTGCGCCACATAGTCGTGGATGAACTCCATGAGTTCGAGTGGCTTGACTTGTTCCATGTGCTGGCGCATGTGGTGCAGGCAGGGGCTCTGGTCGCACACGATGGGCAGCTTGCCGCCCTCGCTCGCCTTGAGGAGTGCCTGCTCGAGCTCGGCAGTCTTCTGCTGAGCAATGTCGGGCATTCCCTTGCTGTTCCAAATCATGCCGCAGCACAGGTTGCTCATGCCCTCGGGATAGATGACTTCCCATCCCGCCTTGCCCAGGAAAGCTACCACCTTGTCGACCAAGTCAACTTCCACACCATGCTTGTCACGACCCAGTGCCTGGTTGAGGCAGCTGGGGAAGTACACCACCTTCTTGTCGCTTTCGCTCTGATGCAAAGGCTTCATCTTGTGAGGCTGGGGCGTGGAGGGAGTCCACAATGGTGCGCCCAGGGCGTGCATCGCCTTGCCCACGGCTTTCACACCGCTGTCGCCAAGCACTGTGTGGGCAGCGCTGGCGATGTAGAGCAGCGACTTGAGGCTGCCTTTTGTCGTTGCAAAATGCCGTGCCACACTGCTGGCAATGCTGTGTGCCATAGTGCCCTTGCCGTTGTGCTGAGCACGCAGGTCGTGGGTGAGTTCGCCCACGTTGATTCCCATGGGGCACGAGGTTGCGCACAGGCCGTCGGCGGCGCAAGTGGCTTCGCCATAGTATTTATATTGCTGCTCAAGGCGTTTCAACCGCTCGGGGTCTTCGCCTGAGTCTTTTAATCTTGAAATCTCGCGCTGCACGATGATGCGCTGGCGCGACGAGAGGGTGAGCCCGCTGCTCACGCAGTTCACCTCGCAGAACCCACACTCGATGCACTTGTTTACATTGTCGTTGGTCAACGGCATGGGTTTGAGGTTCTTGATGAAGCACTCGGGGTCGTTGTTGAAGATGACGCCAGGATTGAGGATTCCCTTGGGGTCGAAGAGCTGCTTCACGTCGAGCATCACCTGGTAGGCCTTCTCGCCCCATTCTTTCTTGACAAATGGCGCCATGTTGCGGCCTGTGCCGTGCTCGGCCTTGAGCGAACCGTCATACTTGTCGATCACCAGTTCCACCACAGCTCGCATGAGGTTCTCGTAGCGCTTGATTTCCTCTTGAGTGTCAAACGACTGCGAGATGATGAAATGGTAGTTGCCCTCAAGGGCATGGCCGTAGATGCAGCTGTCGTCGTAGCCGTAGTCTTCAAGCATCTGAGCCAGGTCGACAGTGGCTTGTGGCAGATCCTCGATGTGGAACGCCACGTCCTCGATGAGCACTGTGGTGCCCAGGGGGCGCGTGCCACCCACGCTGGGGAAGATGCCCGAGCGAATGGCCCAGTACTTGCCATAGACCTTGGGGTCGCTGGTGAAGACGGCAGGGACAAAGAGGTGGAATGGCTCGAGAATCGCCATTATCTCGTTGATGTTGCTCTGCAGCTCGTCGTTGCTGTCGGCAAAGGTTTGGATGAGTACTGCGGTGAGGCCCTCGCCGGTGGTGTCGTCGACGCTGGCGAGCGATTTCTTGTCGAGAATCTCGGCACAGTGCACGGGACCTTTCTTCATCGCCACCACTGCCTCGCAGCTCTCGCGCATGTCCTGGAAATAGAGCATAGCGCTGGCGCGGCAGGGGTAGAGGTGACCAGTCTTCATTGTGAACTCGCTGGCAAAGGCGAGTGTGCCCTCACTACCCACGATGAGGTGGGTGATGATGTCGAAGGGGTCGCGGTAGAGCACAAATGGCGAGATGTTCAATCCAGTCACGTTCTTGATGGCATACTTGTGACGGATGCGGTCGACGAGCTCCTTGTCGGCAATTACCCGGTCGCGAATCTCCTCGATGCGGTCAATGAACTCGGGGTGCGACTGCTTGAAGGCGTTGCGGCTTGCCTCGTCGCCAGTGTCGAGCACTGTGCCATCGGCCAGGACGATGCGCATTGATAGCATCATGCGGTCGCTGTTGGCATGGGTGCCACAGCTCATGCCGCTGGCGTTGTTGATGACGATGCCTCCCACCATTGCCGAGTTCTTGCTGGCAGGGTCGGGGGTGAAGGCGCGGTTGTGGCGCGCGAGAATCTTGTCGACCTCGCTGCCCACCAGTCCTGGCTGCAGCTTGATGTAGCTGGCGTCGGGCGCCACCTCATAGTGCTCCCAGTTCTTGCCGGCGACGATGAGGATGGAGTCGGAGTTGGTCTGTCCGCTCAGGCTGGTGCCGGCAGCACGGAAGGTTACCGGCAACTGCATCTCATGGGCGATGGCGAGCAGTTGCGACACCTCGTGCTCATCCATTGAGCGCACCACCACCTGCGGGATGTTGCGGTAGAAGCCAGCATCGGTACCCCACGCCAGGCAGTGCAGGTCGTCGGTGTAGATGCGGTCGCTTGGGATGAATCCCTTGATGCGCTTCAAGTATGTTTTGTGCTTCTCGTCCATTTTTTTAACTAGATTTTCTAGACGTTCTAGAATTCTAGATTAGTGATAGAGGTAATATTTGCTTGACTTTGCTTTGAAAGTCTCGTTGTCTTTGTTGAAATAGTCGATGATGTCTTCCACTTTGTAGCGCTTGGTGAATCGCTCGCGAATCTCCTTGGTGCCACACACCTTGTCAAACATCGCATATCGCTTGGGGTTCTGCTCAAAGAGTTGCTGCTCGGGATACATCTCATGGATCACCTGCAGGAAGTAGAACTGGGTGAGCACAAGATTGGCACGGTCAAAGTCGGTGATATAAATCTGTACTCCATGCACCTCTTGCAACGACTTGTCGACTGCCACGCTAAGCGCGAAGAATGGCTTGTAGTTGATGGGGCGGAAGTGCATGCCAGGCAGGTTCAATGCGTTCATGTTGCGGGCAAGCGCCTCGGCATCAATCCATGATGCGGCAAAGCACTCAAAGGGCAGTGTGTAGCCAATGCCGGTGTTGAAAATGTACAACTCGCCCAGGATGCCGCTCACGGGGTAGAAAAACGCATTCTCGGGGGCTGGAATCTGTGGCGATGGCAGCACCCAGGGCATGCCGGTGTCGCGGAACTTCATGTCGCGGGTCCAGCCTTCCATGGGGATGACTGTGAGTTTGCACTTCTTGCCGGTCTTGGACTCGGTGGCGATGATGCCTTCCTCGTTGAGGTATTGTGCGAGTTCGCCAGGGGTTAATCCATAAAGGTAGGGTATGGCATATTTGCTCACAAAGGAGAAATATCCTGGCTCTACGAGGTTGCCCTCCACCTTGTTGCCACCCAGTGGGTTGGGGCGGTCGAGAACCATAAATTCCTTATTGTGCTTGGCACATGCTTGCATGCACACTCCCATAGTGGCATAGAATGTGTAGCTGCGGCAACCAATGTCTTGAATATCATAGATGAGCACATCGATGTCTTTCAGCATCTCGGCAGTGGGCTCATGGGTCTTGCCAAAAAGCGAGTACATCTTCACACCAGTTGCTGGGTCAACAGCATCGCTCACGGCATCGCCAGCATGGGCATTGCCACGCACTCCATGCTCGGGACCGAAGAGTGCCACAAGCTTCACCCCAGGCGCCTCGTTGAGGATGTCGACAGTTGATTTAAGGTTGTTGTCGATGCCGCTGGGATTGGTCACCAGTCCCACGCGCTTGCCCTGCAGCTGCTTGAAGCCGCCGTCGCGCAGCACCTCAATACCAGGTTTCACCACTGCGCTGGCAGCCATAGCCACCAGTGCCATTGCTATAATTATAATGTGTCGTTTCATAATCATTAAAAGTGGGGTTAAAACTATTTGAGTCCGTATTCTGGGTCAATTTTGCGATCGGCGAGGAAGGTGACGACGATTGTTGCGATGCTGCAAGCAAATGCCATCCAGAAGAATGCCGAGTAGCCCATAGCTTCTTGCAGATAGCCAGCAAACATGCCAGGAATCATCATGCTCAACGACATGAACGCTGTGCACAGGGCATAGTGCGAGGTCTTGAACTCACCCTCCGAGAAGAACATCATGTAGAGCATATAGGCAGTAAAGCCAAAACCGTAGCCAAATTGCTCAATAACTATGCAAGTGCTGATGATGAAGAAATTGGTGGGTTGCGCCATAGAAAGATAGACAAATGTGAGGCATGGAAGCGTCATGCAGCCAGCCATGAGCCAGATAGCTTTCTTCAGTCCCACCCTCGACGAGAAAATACCGCCCAAAATGCCGCCTGCAAGCAGTGCTGCCACGCCTATGGTACCATAAGCTAAACCCACGTCTTGAGTTGTCATGGCCAAGCCGCCCTTGTCGATTGGGTCGAGCATGAAGGGCTTGCACATCTTTAGCAAGAAAGCCTCGGGCAATCGGTAGAGCAGCATGAAGATGATTGCTATCCAAACGCCTGGCTTCTTGAAATAAGTGACAATGGTGCGCCCAAACTCTTTCATCACCTGTGAGCTATTGCTCTTCAGCGAGCCTTCGAGCGACGAGCGGTCGCTGTCGGGGCGAGGAATGAAGAACAGATGATAAACATAGAACAGGCACAAGATGGCCGATGCAATGCCCATTGTGATTTTCCAAGCAGCGGGAATTGATGTCTTGGTCTCGAGATAGCCGGCAATCCACACAAGCACACCGTTGCCAAAGATGTTGGCAAGGCGGTAGAAGGTGGAACGCACACCCACGAATGCCGATTGGTTCTTCTGCGATAGAGCAAGCATGTAGAAACCGTCGGCGGCAATGTCGTGAGTAGCTGAGGCAAACGCCGTGATTACAAAGAAAATGAGTGTTACGGTGAACATGCTAATGGGCGTTGTGCCAGCTTTAATCATCTCTTCGCCTGGAGATGGCATGGTCACAGTGAGCAGAATTAAGGTGGCAGCCATGAGGGCCTGCATCATCACAATCCACCAACGTTTCTTCTTGATGATATCCACAAATGGACTCCACAGTGGCTTGATGACCCATGGCAAATAGATGAGGCTGGTGAAAAGCGCCATCTGTCCATTGGGCACACCCATCTTCTTGAAGAGGATTACTGAAATCTCGTTAACAAGGAAATAAGGAATACCTTCAATAAAATATAGGGTTGGTCTTGACTTGTGCGTCGATGAAGTAGTGCAGCAGGATTTGCTGGTAGTTGTAGCCCTTGGCGCCCATTACTGCGGCGCCTATCTGGCACAGTCCCACGCCGTGTCCCCATCCTGCTCCGCGCAGGATGAATTTCTCGGGGAAGCCGTCGGGGATCTCGTTGATTTTCTCGACGATGAAAGCCGAGCTGTAGAGGCATGATGGCGACAGGGCGTAGCGTATAGAGAGTTCCTTGCCAATCACTTTGGTCATCTTCTCGCCCACGATGCGCAGCTTGAACAATCGTCCGCTGGTGCCACGAGCCACGGGCTCAAGGTCGATGATGCGGCCGTAGTCGTTGCCGGTGCGCTCCTTGATGAGCTTGCTCAACTCGTCTTGCGTGTATTCCACGCGCCAGCGATAGAAATCGGTGGTCTCCTGGTCGTAGTCGTTGAGCACCTGCGAGAGGATTTCCTTGTCGGTGGTGTTGCAATGGGCGTGTGGCGACGAGAGAATCCAGTCGGCAGCGTTGTCCTCGCGAGTGAGGTCGGGGAAGTTCATCTCATCGTCATCGTCGCGGCGAGCCACCAGGTAGGGGTGATGGTCGTCTTGCCAGCAGTTCTCGAATTGCTCATACACGCCGCCGCACGACTTGGAGAAGCGGGCATCGCACAGTTCGCCGCCATACATGAGCACTTGTCCCCAAGTGGCCTCAATGGCCTGTCGCACCGCCTCGGTCGAGGCGCGCGTGATGCCTTGATATCGCTGGCAGTGGTCGTCGGCACACACGTCGAAGTTCACATGGTCGTCGCGGTCCCACCACTTGATTTCCTCGTCATCGTTGCTTGCGGCAAACTCCTGATGCAGTCCAGGGTCATGGTCGAGAGCAGTGTCATTGTCCTTGTTGATTTGCGCCAGTAGCCAGCTGCGCGAGATCACGGCGTGCGCCTTCAGCAGCTCGAGCGATGCCGTGGCGCTCATCTCGCTGGAGATGACGCTGAGCAGGTATTCCTCTACCGAGAGGATGTTGATGGTGGTGATGCGGTCGTTCTCCACAATCAGGTGCAGAGCGCCGCGGAAGGTCTGGTCTTCCTTGCGTTTCCAGTGGAAACTCACACCAATCGTCACATTCTCGAGTGTGAACGAGTCACTGTCGGCATTGATGGGTTCAAAGAGCAAGTCGTTGTATTTCTTGCCATTCCACTGCACCATGCCATCTACACATTGAACCAGCTGGTTGCCAGTCACTTTCTCTCCATTGACAAGGTAATAGTTGTTGAGAACGAACTCAACAATAGGCTCATTCATGATGCCTACTCTCACTTGTGGAACTTGTGCCATAATCTTTTAAACGTTATTTATAAAGTATTCTAAAATCTGTTCTTTCTCATTTTCGCTTATAGTTACTTCTTCGGTAATGGATTGAAGTAATGAAGGAGTAATGCGGTTAAAGTCACTTTCTCTGGCGATGGGCCACACTCCGGTCATTTCGACCGATGCTGGGCTCAAGAGAAATTGGTCTTCGCCATAGCCGTAGCAGCTGGGGCGATGCTTTGAGCGTGGAATGATGATGATGTGCCATTCATTCCTGGTTCTCCAGCACAGCACGTTTTGGGGAGGCTCGTCGGCATTTGGATTCATAGATTTCATGCCTTCTTCAAAGACGTGAAACCAGCGCTTTGCTTCGCTTGCTTCCTTCCTGATAATGTGAAAGAAAGGAAAGTAAACGCTCAAGTCGCAATCATCGTGGATGACCTCGCGACACAATGGCAACACATCGAAGGGTACTGCCTGAAAGTGCTGGTGATTGGGTGCCGAGGCGCCACATTTGGGACCGTTATAGAAGAGCACGTAGCCTGGCAACTGTTCTGCCAGCATCATCATCGGATCAATGTGTGGAGCGATGGCTTGTGGACGATGCTCAACGTGACTCAGCGTGAGGTGCCTGTTGAAAATAGGGTAGGGGTTTATTTGAATCTTGTAGGAGTCTTGCCACATGATGGTCTCTTGCTCAACGGGTTGATGTTCGGAGCAAAGAAAGCAATCCTGCCCGCTGGGTGACTTGGAGTCGACCTGTGCCGTAGCCGATTTGTAGCGGCAAGGGTTGAACTGCGCCACTATCTCACGCCCATTGAAATTAAACTTCTTGACGTTGATGTGCGACACAGCATCATAGTTCACCCTCGCCAGTTCCCATTGGTTCAACTGGCGAGAGTAAAGCTCTTCTATTTCGTGTACAAGATTCATTTAGAAATCACTTACTTGCAGCAGCAACAGCACTCTTTCTTGTTCATGGCGATGCGTGCCATGAGCTCCCAGGTGCGCATGCGGTCCTTGTAGAGGTTGTTGTTGTTCATCTTAACAACGTCGACGTTGGCATCGCTGTTGTCGTCCCAGCGGCGGCACAGGTACACGGGCTCATACACGCGGCCTATCTGGTAGGTGCGCGAGATATTCAGGCCCAGGGCATAGTCCTCGCCGTAGCTGGTGTTGGGCAGCATCACCTCGCGAAGCACTGGAGTGTAGAAGGCACGTGGCGCTCCCAGGCCGTTGATGCGCAGGGCGTTGTTGCGGCCGTTCTCGGGAGTCCACTCCTTGTGGTCGATCACGCCGGGAGGAATGGGGTTGCAGTTGATGTCGGTCATCAGATAGGTGCCCACCACCATTGCCACGTTCTGCTCGTAGAAGGCGTTGACCATAGTTTGCAGCGTGTTCTCATCCTTGTACATGTCGTCGCTGTCGAGTTGCACCACAAATTTTCCAGCCTTCTCGTGGTGAGCGGCAAGGTTCCAGTAACCGCCAATTCCCATGTCGTAGTAGTCGGCGATGATGTGGATCAGGCGTGGGTCGTCGTAGGCGGCGATAGCCTCGCGAGTGCCATCGGTAGAGAAGTTGTCAACTACCATGAGGTTGAACTTGAAGTTGGTCTTCTGGCGCAGCACGCTGTCGATGGCGTCGCGGATGGTGCGGATGCGGTTGCGCACTGGTATCATCACAGTGGCTTCTACCTCAAACTTGTCGTGGTCAAACTCGATGTGCTTGAAGTTGGGCACTTCCTTGCCGTCGACTACCTTAGTGGGAGCCAGGTAGCCGCCTATCTCCTTGAGGTGCTCGGTGCATGCAGCCTCCATCTCAATCTGGCGGCCACGGTTGCGTGGGTCTACATAGTCGAAGATCTTCTCGCCACTCTTGCGGGTGTCGAGCTCCACGTCGCTGTAGAGGAACTCGTTGATGTGGGTGATAGCGCAATGCTGCGACAGCTTCAGGCGCAGGTCATAGAGGCCGGCATGCTCGTAGGTCGCCTTCATGGCAGCAGCAGCCTTCTTGAAGCACTCGGCACAGAACACCATTACCGAACCAAAGTCGAAGTCGTCGCGCAGCGAGCCCATCTGGTAGTCGATTACGGGAGCCTTGTCGGCACCTTTGTCGGTCACGTTGTAGTGGTCGGCATATACCATACCACTCTGGGTGTCGGCAAGAATCTTCACGAAACGCTCAATGGCGAAAGGCGCAAACTTGAGAGTCACATATTTAGTGTAAAGCAAAGTCACGCAAGCGTCGCTGTGCTCGGCGATAGCCTTGATGGTGGCAGTCGAGGTGAGGTTGTTCACCTTGAGCATTTCACAGCCCTCGATGGTGCCTTGGGCGTCGTCGCCAGCCAGCAAGAAGATTTTGTTCACTAATGGATTGGACTTCAATCCGTCGACAGTAGCCTGTGCCTGCTCGGCGCTGGCAAAGGGGATAAAGCAATTGATTTTTGTCATGATATAATTTATGATTGATTATTAATTGGCGTTGAATGAATTGTGTGAGATGATTTATTTGTTCTCGAAGAAGTTGAGCACGCGCTGCATGAACTCGTTGCGCTCGCTCTCGTTCTTGATGGTCTCAAATGGGAAGCCCACCACAACTGTCTTGTAGCCGCTGCGGCTCGAGGCAATGCCGGCGGGGATGTTGTTCTCCTTGTAGCGCAGGATGGTAGCACCCTTGCTGTCGCTGGCCTTGATGGCGTCGGGCGACTCCACGGCATAGAAGTCGCTGTTGAGGGTGTTGTGGAAGGTGAGGCTGGTCATGCCGTCGCTCATCTTGAGGGCTGTGGGCACGCTGTAGGCCTCGCCCATGAGTGTGGCACGGCCATCAACCCATGTGTATCCCATCACGTTTTGCGCGAAGTTTTTCTCGCTGCCCGAGGGGTTCTCCTTGTCCCAGATGTCGCTGCCCACGTAGGCACCGGTCATGAGCACGCTGGCGCCATTGCGGGTGAGGCCTGTGATGGCATTCATCAAGCCGGGAGTGAAAGCCTTGAAGCGTGAAGGCTTGGCGCCACGCCCTGTGGGAATCTCCTTCTGCTTGCCCATGATGATGTCGATGAGTTTGCAGTCGCCCACTTCGGCAGTGCCGTTCTCCAGCGCCTTGGCGCTGGTAGAGACAAACGAATATCCTGCCTTCATGATGGCTTTGCCGTGGATGGCGGGGTAGTTGAAGGTGTTGCCGGCAATGTTCTCGGTCTCATGGTTGCTGCGGCAGGCCCCGAAGCCTGGGGCGTCATCGTCGCGCCACTGGAGATGGCGGCGGAACTCAAACTGCGATCCCAGGTAGTTGATTTGCTCCATGTAGGGCACGCCGTGGTCCTTGTTGTCGTAGAACCCAGCCATCTTGCCGCTGTCGAACCAGTCGGGACCGCTCACTCGGGTGAAGTTGTTGACAACCATCACAGTGCCCTTGCTGTCGCGTGCCACTCCCACGCTTAGCGTCTCGCTGGGGAAGCTGCGTCCGCCGTCGTTCATGGCAATAATCTTGTAGCTGTGAATCTCGTTGTCGCTGATGAGTACCGAGCAGAACAACTGGTCGGTGACGTCAATCTCCTTGAATCCGCCGTCGCCCACCTGCTCGAGGATGATGTATTTCTTGGCATCGGCGCAGGAGCACAGGGGGTCGGCGGTGGGTTGCCAGTTGAGCATGAATAGGTTGTCACTCACCTTGTTGATGGCAAAGGAATTGACGGGCAGTGGTTGTATCACGCACTCGCGGTGGTCGCGCTTGGCAATGAACTTGGCAATGCCCTTGTAGATAGCGCGGCTCACGTCGAAGCGGAACTGGGGGTCGAGACCGTATTTCATGTCGGCGAAGTTCTGGTGCGAGAGCAGCTCCATGAGCAGTGCGGGCACCTCGGGGACGCGTGCCTCGTAGTAGCTCTTGTCCCACATGCCGCGACGGGTCCAGTTGGGCTCGTACTTGGCGCGGATGTCGTTGACCACCTCGGTCGAGACAATATTGGCAAACTGCCTCGACAGCTCACGTGGAGTGCCGTTCTCATATTTTCCAAACTGCTTTCCGTTCTTGGTGGTGCAGTAGATGAGCAGTGTGCCAATGATGTCGTCGTTCTGGGTGGTGCCAGCGTCGGTGTGGAGGCAGAACGAAACGTCGACGGGGACCTTGAGGCCGGGCTTGCCGGGCAGCACGTCGCTGCCGCCAGCGAGCCAGTTGACCCACTCGCCACGGCTGCGGTAGTCGTCCACATAGTCGTTGATGCCGTCGCTGGTGGAGTACACCTTGTGAGGAAATCCCGACCACTGCAGGAAGTAGCGCGAGCCCAGGTGGAACCAGGGATGGTCCCCGCTGCCCACATACTGGTAGTCGATGCCTTCCTTGCCCAGATACTTGGTGTCGCCATTCTTCTCGGCAATGGCAGTGTTCTCGGGGGTGGGCAATGCCACGCGGCGCACGATGTTGCCCTTGCCGCCTCCCACCTTGATGGCGTCGGCGGTGATTACGGCATTCTTCTCACTCGACTTGTTGGTGAGTGTCACCACGTCTTTGTTCAAGCCCTTGGCGAGCTGGAAGGAGCCCAGATAGACCCACACACCGCCAGCCATCGTTTGGTCTACGACAAACTGTCGTGGCTCCTCAAGGGAGTTGATGGTGTAGGTGGCGTCGTGAGCGCTGTTGGGCAGTGACTTGTAGCTCACGTAGATGGCATAGGTTCCCGCCTCGGGCATCTCCACATCCCACGAGCAAGTGGCGAGCTTGTTGCGCTCGGTCTCGGCCTCTACCATGCGGTAGGTGCCTTCCTCAAAGGGGTTCTCAAAGTCTTTATACTCGTTGCGATGGTAGGCAAAGCCGTGGCCGTCGCCTTTTTTCCATTTTTTCTTGCCATTGTTCTCGTGGTAGCTCTTCTGGGCATGGCCGCCGTCGTTGTCGACCACAGCGCCAAAGTTGTGGGTGTCGCGCTCGCGAGCGTCCCACACATAGGCACCGGCATTCTCAAGCATGGGCATGATGAATGGAATCATGTAGCTGTGGGTGTACATGTCCTCAACGGTCTGGAACATCCTGGCGCGCTGCCATTCCCAGCGGTTGAGGTAGGGCTCGAAGTACCAGCCGTGGCTGGGCCACACTGCCACAATGTTGCCGCTCAGGCCCTTCTCGTAGTGGCGGTTCTCGTCGATGGGAGTGACAAAGGCGTTGTGCTTGCGCTGATATGTGGCCTCAAACTCCGAGAAATAATTCTCGATGTCGTTGCCAGCGATGGTGAGATAGACGTTGCTTGAAGAGTAGTCGTCGCCCATCACTGTCTTGATGTCGCTCTTGAGGCGGCTCACGCTCTCGCGAGTGAAGGGCACGTCGCCAAAGTTCTCGCTCAGGTCCACCTTGATGGAGTCGTCAACCACCTCGATCGACCGTGCCTTGAGAGTGCCTATCCCCATGTGCTCGGGCAGCAGAGAGGCTATCACCCGTTGCACACTATCCTTTTTTGTCTCGGTAATGTCGCTTGCGTGAAGTTGCAGCGTGCTCAATAGCATTGCCGCAATCGCCAGCAGGAAAAATCTGTTCTTTATCATGATGTAATGTTTTGTTGCCTACTTACTTCAGTTTACAAATTTACAACAAACATTTCGAATAAAAAACAAAAAAAATGTTCATTTTTCATAAAAGCATTCTATTTATGAATTATAAACATATTTTTAGTAATATAAAGACAAAAAGTGGTAGTAATGCGCAAAAAGAAATCCATCGAGCCACTGGTGTTGACTTGATGGATTTTTATAGATAGTAGTTGTGTTGGAATCTTATCTCTCGGCCTTGAGGGCTATGGAGTGGTAGGCAACCAGTCCTGGCATTGACTCGCTCACGATTTTCTTCACGTTCATGTTGTAGCTGTAGGCCACCTGGAGCAACAACTCGCTGTAGCGAGTGGCGATGGTGCCCACGAAGCACACGGGATAGTCCTTGTAGTCATACTGGCACAGGTTGCGGTCGAAGAAGCGCTTTATCTCGTTGGTAACCAGGGTGCGGGCATACTCGTTATCGAGATGGTCGGCGAGGAAGAAGGAGTAGTCGTGCAGGTTGTTGTTGGCGTGTGGATTGTTGTACACGGCATCCATGAGGGTGGCCTTGGTGGCTTTGTTGGCAGCCAGGAACTCCTCGCTGAGCTCGCGTGGAGCAAGGTCCTTGAGCACGTCGCTCAGGAAGAGACGGCCTATCGACGAACCGCTGCCTTCATCACCCAGGATGAAGCCGCCAGCGGTGACGCTCTTGGTTATTTTCTCGCCATCGTAGAAGCAGGAGTTGGATCCTGCGCCCAGGATGCACGCCAGTCCAGCCTCGCGCTGAAGCAGGCCGTGGGCGGCTCCCACGAGGTCGCTCTCAACAGTGACGGGGGTCTTGAATTGTGCCACTAATGAAGATTCAACAATCTTGTTGCGCTCGGGTGTGGAGCATCCCGCTCCATAGAACAGCACTTTGTCCCAGCGGCGCTTGAAAAACTCGCGTGGCAGTTCCAGCCTGATGATATGGCTGATTTCACGTCGGGTTTGAAAATAAGGGTTGATGCCCGAGATAATGGCGTGAGCCACCACATTGCTGCCGTCTACTAAGCTCCACTCGGAGTGGGTTGACGTACTCTCGGCGATAACTTTAGCAAATTGACTTGCACTCATTTATTTCTGTCGTAAATTTTAGTATTCTGTTTTGTATGATTATATAAGTGAAATCTTCACGGCTGCAAAATTATAAAATATAATTCTAATAAATATTAATTACATATAGTTTAACACAACAATACACCTGTTAACTAAAATGGGCCGAAAAAGTTAACGGCGTTAACTTTTCGGGTGGAACGTGGAACGTGGAAGGTGGAAGGTCGAGGGAGCGGTCGAGCATTCGAATGGTCGAGCAATCGAGCAATCGAGCAATCGAGCAATCGGGCGGTCGAGCTATTATTTCCTTCCACGTTCCACTTTCCACTTTCTTCGTTCCTCGTTCCACCATCGATCAGTGCTTTACTGTGACGTGGTGGGTTGTCACTTCGCTGCTGGTGTAGACTTTGAGGGTGTAGTCGCCGCTGGTGATCTTTTCCACATTGACGAAGTTGCCGCCGTGGCGCACTACGAGGTTGCCCCTCATGTCGTAGAGTTCCACGCCCTGGATGTAGCCGTCGGCACTTGCCACGATATAGTCGCTGGATGGCACCGGTCCCACTTTTACATTGCCGCTTGAGCCAGTGGAGGCGGCAGGAAGTGATGCTTGGTCAACCCCCAAGAGGATGCTATAGATTGCGGTGATGTCGCCACTGGTGATGGTTCCGTCGCCGTCAACATCGCCATTGACAATGCCGCTGTTGTCGCCGCTTAGCAGGAAGTTGTAAAGTTGTGTGATGTCGGCACTGGTGACCACGCCGTCGCCATTCACGTCGCCATAGATGCCCGCGGTCTTAGGTCCCTTGAGCAGATTGTCGAGCTTGATGTTGGCACTCCATATGGGGTCGTCCTCGTCGCTGTCGGTTTCTATGGCAATTATTTTGTAGGTCTTGCCAGGCTTCAAGTTTCCAGTGCCTGTGATGTATCTCCACCCGTGGAAGTCGATTTTCCCAAAGTCGATGTATTCGCTCTCTTGGCTTGGGTCGGTGCTCACGAGGTGCATTCTAAGGTACACGTTGCTCATGTCGCCGTTTACGTGCAGCGAGAGTTCTTCGTCACCATTGATGATTGCGTCGTTGAAAGACGTGCTGGTGAATGCTGTCTCCAGCGATAACGGGTCGTTGATTTTGACTTGGAGCGACTTGCTGCCATAGAGGTGGTCGGAAGATGCGCTAAGGGTGACTTCGGTGTTGGCCGATGCACTTACTATTGAGAATGTGCTGGCATCTTCAAAACCCTCAATCACGGTGGTGCCGGGTTTCTCCTCGCCGGCATCTACAGCGGTGAACTTGTAGACGATGGCATCGGGCAGGTGGATTCCTGCTGTGTCGTCCATTTCCTTGGCGATGCTCAGGGTGTACTCCTCGCCAGGAACCATGGTGGTGGCGACAGGAATGCGGATGTAACCGAATGGGTCGCCCACTTTGCCGGTCTTGGTGTTACGGCGGTTGTAGGCGAGGGCGTTGCCGTCTTTGTCGGTAACGATGATCTTGTCGTAGTAGTAGCTGTTGTTGAGCATGGAGTCGGTGCGCAGCTCAATGGTGGCGCTCTTGTAGTGAACCTTGTCGCCCTGATGCGGGAAGATGTCGATTACCTCGAGGTACTTGCGATAGGTGGTCTTGAACTGCAAGGTGAATGGCTCGAGCATCGTCATGCCGCCACCATGCTCGGCGGTGGTGTCGAGGGTAACGGTGTAGAGGGTGTTGGTGTCGTAGGCGTCGGTGGGCTCAAATATCATGCGGTAGTTGCTGTCTTCCCAACGGAAGTTGCCCTCTACTGGTGGCTCGATGTGGAAAGCCGCCTCGGTGGCTTGGGTGTTCATGTCCCAGTTGAAATTGAACACCACAGGGGTGTTGGCCTTCAGGAGCGGGTCGCCCTCGTGCCACACTGGCGAGTAGCTGAGCACCTCGGGAGGCGTCTCACGCACTCGTGCGAGGTCGAAGTTGCAATAGGTGGAGTGGTTGCCCTGGATGGTAACTTCCTTGGTCTGAGAGAAATAGTGCTCTTGCTCAACCTTTATCTTGTAGTTTCCCGGGTCGAGCATCTTGAAGGCGTAGATGCCGTTGTAGAGGTCGTCGGTGTAGCAGGTGTCGAGTGGTGTGTCGTTCATGTCGAGCAGGATGACGGTGGCGTTGCTCACGGGCTCGCGGTTGTCGTCGCCAAACATGATGAAGTCGTTGAGAGTGCGAGGCATGCGGTTGTCGCGAATGTTGCCTGCCACGGCTCCCTTGTTGAAGAATGCGTAGCCAAAGTAGTCGTCGGCACCGAGAGAGAAGTTCCAGCCTTCCATCCAGCAGTAGTTGTCGTTCATCAGGCGGTATGTCTCGGGGATGTAGTCATGGAAAGAGCCCTCGCTGAGCATCGACACGGCGTGGTTGCCGCGCAGCACGCCCAGCCCGGCATTGTTCCAGTCGGGGTAGAAGGTGAAGTCGCCGGCAATCTGGTAGCCGCTGGTCCACACGGCAGCCTCGTTGACCTGGAGTCGCTCCATGAGGGTGCTGGCGAGCACGTCGCTATTGGCGACCACGGGCGAGCCCGTGGGTCCGCGGTAGAGTCCCAGGATGTGGTTGCGCCGTTGTGGCACACCGGTGGCGTTGCTGTGTATGGCATAGAAGATATCGGCGCCGCTGCTGTTGCACAGCGCCACGATGGTAGAGAGCGCGAGGTCGCTGGCAGCGTCGTTGGTCACGCGCGACATGCTGGTGGTGTAGCCTTTTGCCCTGAGGCAGTTGTTGAGTGCGAAGCCTTTCTTGAGGTTGGAGTTCGACTCCCAGTAGCCTGCCGTGTCGCCTTGCACAAAGGGGTAGATCACCACGTTGCGGTCGTCGCTCTCGTGGCCGCCATGGCCAGGATTGATGTAGACGTGTGGCATGTAGTTGCCGTCGGCTATTGCAGTAACGAAGACTGCAACGAGCATGATCAGTGCTAAAGTGAGGAATGACTTTTTCATAATGTGTGTTGCAGTTATTCGTTAATGTCGATTGTTATCATGGTGAGATTGCCGTCGATGGTGGTGTACACAATCTTGCCGCCGCCCGCCGTGGGCTGCATGGTCATCGACGTGCGGGGTGTGAGCTCGTGACGGAAGGTGCCGTCGGCCTTGAGCAGTAGGATTTGCGACGAGGTGAACTGGTGGCCATCGTCGGTAGCATTCTGGGCAACGATGTAGTCGTTGTTGTACCAGCACGGCATCTCGTAGTTGCCTAGCTGGGCAAGCACCTTGCCCTTAAGGGTGGTGACGATGATGCCCTTGCCTGCGGCAAAGAAGGCTATCTTGTCGCCACCTGGCGAAATCGAGGACCACAGGTAGCCGGCATAGCTCTCTACTGGAGTGAAGCGACTCTCCTTGCCGCCCTGGTTGACCACCAGTTGCGAACCAGTGGTGTAGACGCTCACGCCGCGGCTGGATGAGGTGGCATAGCTGTGCCGAGTGCCGTTGATTGCCATGCCCTGGGTGCCTGTCTCGAGGTGAAGGGCGCCATGCTGCGCCTCAAGCACCACCTTGCTGGTGTTTCGTGCCAGGTCGTAGCGCTTGCCTGTGCGATAGACCAGGTGGTCTTTGCTGTTCACCTCGCTGGTGATGTAGTATACCTTGCCGTCGTTGCTCCACTTGGCGTCGAACCCGGCGCCGTCGTCGTTGCTGATTGTTGTCACCTTGCTGGTGGCAAGGTCGAGCATCTTGAGGCCGTGAGCGCTGGCGTCGCTATAGAGCAGGCGGTCGCCACTGGCATTGAGGGTGGGGTAGAAGGCGGGCTCCACGTCCTTGAGCAGGCGGGTGGTAGAGGTGATTGTCACCTGCTGCGCGCCAGCAACCAGTGCCCATGCCCACATTAATAGTAAAAATGTCTTTTTCATTGCAGAAAAGGTGTTATTTTGATAGTATTCTGGTCTATTTGCTTTCTTTTTGCAAAGATAAGTGCAAAAAATGGAAAAAACAAATGATTGACATTTTTTGGCGTGGTGGTGGACTTGGGGGCTGAATTTGGGTTAAAAGAGTTCTTTCTCGAGCAGCTCGCAGGCGTCGGCTACGCAATCGGGGCAGGAGCGCAGCATCTTGTGGGTGTCTATGCCCTTCAGGGCGCGGCACTGGGTGGAGCCGTTGCGTGACTGGAATTGTGCCATGATGCTACTCATCACTTGGCGCGAACGCTGCTTGTCGGCGGTTGCCAGACCCACGATGATGGCGGCACCGGTGAGTGCGCCACAGGTGCCTTCCATGTTTCCCATGCCGCTGCCAAAGGCGTTGCCCAAGTTCATGGCGTGCTCCTGGGTGATGCCCACCAGGTCGGCATAGGTTGCAATTACTGCCTGCGCACAGTTGCACGTCTTCTTTCTCTCTACTGCTATTGCTGTTCTTGTTTCCATGCTTTGATTAATAATAGTGATGTGCAAAGGTAGATAAAACCCACGATTTACAAACCAGCCGAGTAAAAGAAATTTAGACTTTTTTACTGAGTCTCAAGATAAATGGATATTTGTTTATAAAAAATGCAACTTATAAGTTGCGCAATTCAAAATAAATGACTATCTTTGTCGTCGATATGAGATTTGAGCGAATAATAGAAGGCAAAGACCATCTTTGGGCAGTACGTGATATGGCAAAGCCCAAGAACGAATTGGCATTGTTGTTCGACACATGGAACGACATGGAGTATCTAATGCAGTTCTTTATTGATAACTTCAGCGACTTGAAGGATAGGTTTCATATTGAACGCATTAGTGATGCGATAGAAGACACGCTCGATGATGCCGAACAATTAGAACGATTGATACTTGATATTCCTTTCACCGATAATTTAGATGAATTGTTCAAACCATTAGGTACAATGGATATGTCGGTGCGAGAATTAGCACGAGAAAAAGCACGCAATTGGGATAGAAGCGGTCACGCAAGTTGGCTAAGAGTATACGCTATACGATTGGAAGAAAATGTGTTTGTAATTACTGGCGGGGCAATTAAACTAACACGCACGATGCAAGAGCGACCACACACTAAAGAGCAACTTGACAAACTTAATAGTTGTCGTCAATTTTTAATCAGTAATGGTGTATTTGATGCAGATAGTTTTATTGATTTAAGAAAGGAGGATATATAATGGGAACAAGAGCAGTAGAGTTTTTGGAATCTCACCAGTCAGGCGAGCAATCCACTTTTGCCTCCGACGCACAATGGCGTCGGGAAAACGCTTCTTGGCTAAAACGGTCACGGAGTGTAGCCCTTGCAATTATCAACTTCATGCAGGAGAACAACTTAACTCGCAATGATGTTGCCGAGCGATTGAAAGTAAGTCCTCAATATGTGAGTAAGATTCTTTCGGGAAAAGTGAATTTTTCATTCAAGACAATCGCTGAAATCGAAGAACGTTTAGGTGTTGACTGTTTTCAGGCTGCAGCTTGCGTGTGACAGCCTAATCTCGAAGTAATCACCACAGACTAAAACTCAAGCCCATGCACAAGTCGTTGCTGTGCATGGGCTTTGAAGTGTGTTGAAGTTGCCATTGTGTTGTGGTGACTCGTCACTCGTCGGCATCTTCTTGTTCTTTTTGTTTCCTCAGGCGGTTTTCCTTCTTGCTTGAGGAACTGCTTGTGTCTTTCTCTTCGCTAAGGTCAATTTCCTGCTTGTGGTTGTCGATGACCCGGTATTGCAGGTAGGCGAGGTCTTGGTCGGCCATGATTTTAAAGTTGCGTCCAAATTCCCGTCGCCATTTACGGTAAAGGCTGAAGAAGCCTTTCTTAAGATAGGCATCGACAAATGGATGGACATACATAATAAAGTCTCTCACCTTCAAGTCGTTGATTAAGTATTCGAGCTTGTCTTTAAGGCGGTCGGTGAAGAGCAGCGAGGGCATCACTTCCCCCTTACCTCCACAAGAGGGGCACGTCTCGCTAGTGACGATGTCGAGTGCTGGTCGCACTCGCTGGCGGGTAATCTGCATGAGTCCAAACTTGCTCAGCGGCAAGATGTTGTGCCTTGCTCGGTCCTTCTGCATCACTTCTCGCATGTGGTCGTAGAGAGCCTGTCGGTGCTCACTCTTAGCCATGTCGATGAAGTCGATGACAATGATACCACCCATGTCTCGTAGCCTGAGCTGCCGCGCAATCTCGTCGGCAGCAAGCAGGTTCACGTCGAGAGCGTTGCTCTCCTGGTCGGTGGTCTTGCGGGACCTGTTACCCGAGTTCACGTCGATCACGTGCAGTGCCTCGGTGCTTTCGATGATTATGTATGCGCCCGATCTAAACGAAACTGTCTTGCCAAATGACGACTTCATCTGCCTGGTGACATTGTACTTGTCGAAGATAGGCTGGTCGTCGCTGTAAATCTTAACAATGTCGCTGCGCTCGGGGGCGATTAGGCTCACATAGTTGTGAATTTGCTCATAGACTTCGGCATTATTCACATGAATGCTTTCAAACTCGGGACTGAAGATGTCGCGAATCAAACTCACGGCACGGCTGTCTTCCTCGTAGACGAGCGAAGGCGGCTCGCTGTAGTTGATCTTGGCAATGCTGTCGTCCCAGCACTTGAGCAGCACTTTTAGCTCGCTATTTAGCTCGGCGGCTTTCTTGCCCTCGGCCGAGGTGCGCACTATCACCCCAAAGTTGCGGGGCTTGATGCTCTCAATGAGCCTGCGAAGCCTGGTTTTCTCGGCGCGGTCTTTAATCTTTTGCGATACCAGGATCTTGTTGCTGAATGGTATCAGCACCAGGAATCGTCCTGTGAATGTTATCTCGGTGGTGAGTCGTGGGCCCTTGGTAGAGATGGGTTCCTTCGAGATTTGGACTATCAGTTCCTGTCCTGCCTGAAGGACATCGGTCACCGACCCTTGCTTGTCGATGTCGGATTCGAGCTTGAACTTCGACAGCAGCATCTGCCGCTTGCCACCACTTTCTTTAACCTGCTTGAGAAATGCCAGATAGCTTTTGAATTGTGAGCCTAAATCAAGGTAATGAAGAAACGCCTCTTTTCCATAGCCCACGTTGACAAACGCGGCATTGAGTCCAGGCATGAGCTTCTTTACCTTGGCAAAATAGAGGTTTCCCACCGCATAGGAAGCGTCGCGTGCCTCCCTTTGTAGCGACATCAGCCTCCCGTCCTCAAGAAGGGCGGTGCTGATGCTTGTGGGCTTGACGTCTACAATCAGTTCACTTCTCATCGTGAAAATCTGTTTTTGGGATATTCACTCACGCGCGTTGCCCCTGGGTGACTATATATATTATAATGTGTTGTGGGGCTATGGGTGCTGTGAGTGGGGTCGTGAGGCTCTTGTCAACTGCCCCCTTGAGGCGGTGTGTTCAAGAAGCCTTAGTCTAAAACGAGAGAACAAACCAATGAAATTAGCGTCAACACGTTGTGAGCCCGTATCATTAGTTTGTTCTTCGCTTCCGACTCATCTAGAAGAATCACTTCTTGTTCTTGTGACGATTCTTTCTAAGTCTTTTCTTGCGCTTATGCGTAGCCATCTTGTGGCCTTTTCTTTTCTTTCCGCTTGGCATTGTATTGAATATTAAATATTTAGAAAATAATTATAAAGTTGTGTATTTGAAGTTGTAACAATTAGTTGCAAGGATTACTTCTTAACCTGCTCCATGAACACCTTAGCTGGCTTGAAAGCTGGGATCTTGTGCTCTGGAATGATGATGGCAGTGTTCTTAGAGATGTTGCGGGCAGTCTTCTGCGAACGAGTCTTCACGATGAAGCTACCAAAACCTCTCAGGTAAACATTTTCACCCTCGGCGAGTGAATCCTTAACTGTCTCCATAAATTTCTCAATAGTCTCCAATACTGAGGCCTTGTCAATGCCTGTAGTCTTAGCGATTTCGCTAACGATATCTGCTTTTGTCATTTTAGTAAAAATTTTATATTGTTTGATTAAAAAATTATCACTCACTCCAAAAAGTAGCGACAAACTTCAAAACTCGCCTCTTGCGACGTGGTTGAAACGCCTAAAAAACAAGCTAATAAAGAATGCCCTCATTTTTTGCAAGTGCAAATATCGTACTTTTTTTTTAATTAGCACCTATTATTGCGCAAAAAAACTCTTTTTTTTTACTTTTTTTCTCATTTTCAGCATTTTTTACCCATTTTTTGGGTAAGAAAACGTTGCGTGCGTGCCCCTGTCACCCTCAAGTGCTGCGCGTTTTCTTGCCACTTGCCTGCCATTGCCCTCACTTGCAATGCCACTGGAACTGGAATCATGGCAGTAAGAAGATATTAATCAATGAATAATGTGTTACTTTAAAGAATAATGTGTAACTTTGCAAAAAATCAAAAAAACAATGATATGAAAAACCAGTTACACCTCCAAGAGGAAGTTTCTCGCTGCCTTTTGTGCGATGATGCTCCTTGCACAAAGGCTTGCCGCGCAGGAGACCCTGCACGCGCTATTCGTGCCACACGCTTTGGCAATGTGGCTGTTGCCCAGGAATGGATAAAAGACTGCAGCGAGCAAGACCTCGCCGATGCCGAGAAAGCATGTCTGCACTACGACCGTCCCATTCGCATTTCCCAGATTGCCAAACTGTTGCCCGAGGCTACATTGCCTAATAAGTTGCCTTCGCTCGAGATAGATTTTTGTGGCATGCATTGTGAGAACCCGTTCTTCCTTGCTTCGTCATCAATTTGTACTAACTATGAGATGGTAGCCCGCGCCTTCGACGCCGGCTGGGCAGGAGTGTTCTTCAAGACCATCTGCCTGCAAGACATCAACGAGGTGTCGCCACGCTTCGACGTCGTTAACCGCGAGGGCAAGACTGGCGACTTCAACGCCCTGCGCAACATGGAGCAGCTTAGCGAGAATCCCGCCGAGGTTGACTTCGACATACTGCGGAGGCTCAAGAAAGATTATCCAAGCAAGATTGTGGTGGCATCTAT
>ONIY01000007.1 GCA_900318065.1 uncultured Prevotellaceae bacterium | reverse complement strand
CTACACAGTTAAGAACCTGACAGCCGGCGGCACCTTCTTCTTCCGCGTGAAGGCCCATTACACCGACGACACCTGGAGCCCTTGGAGCAAGGCCAAGACTGTTGTCCTCGAAGGTGAAGGCTATGCAGTGGGTGACGTGAACCGTGACGGCTACGTGACCAGTACCGATGTTACCTGCATTTATAATTACCTGCTTAACGGCGATGAGACCTTCCTTGACACATGCGACGTGGACGGCGACGGCTACATCACCAGCACCGACGTTACAGTAATTTACAACATACTTTTAGGAAACTAAAAAGAATAAAATATTAAGATAAGACCCATTAAAGTGCCGCAGGGAATACCCCGCGGCACTTGAGTTTTAATAAGAATTGACATTGCCTAACTCAAAAAAAGGGGGAGAAATAGTGTTGTTGTCATTAATTATTATTAAATTTGCCTGCTTTTTACACAAGAAAAATATATCCATCAAAATGACAGGAGATAAGTTCAAATTGCTTGCAGGGCCTTGCGTGATTGAGAGTGAGGAGAATGTGCTGATGCTCGCCAGCGCACTCAAGGACATAGCAAGCAAGCATGATGTTGACTTCTATTTCAAGGCTTCGTGGGACAAGGCTAACCGCACCAAGGCTACCAACTATCGCGGACCTGGCATGGAAGAAGGACTGCGCATTCTCAAGAAAGCAAAGGATGAGGTGGGCGTGAAAATTGTTACCGACATTCACGAGCCAAGTCAAGCTGAGCCTGTGGCTGAAGTTGCCGATATCATTCAGATACCAGCATTCCTGTGCCGGCAGACCGACTTGCTCAAGGCTGCCGCCGAGACAGGAAAGACTATCAACATAAAAAAAGCCCAGTTCTCAAGTCCCGAGGAAATGGGCAATGTGGTGAGCAAGATGGAATATTTCGGTTGCAAAGATTTCATGCTGTGCGAGCGAGGCAACTGTTTTGGCTACAACAATCTTGTTGTCGACATGACAGGACTGGTGAGGCTGTCACGACTGGGTTATCCAGTGCTTTTTGATGCCACCCACAGTGTTCAGATTAGTGGTGGTGGACTCGATCGCGGCAATAGCGGCAAGAGCGAGTTCGTGCCCTATCTGGCTAAGGCAGCGGTAGCCACCGGCGTGCTGTCGGGACTGTTTATGGAAGTGCACAACGACCCCGAGAGCGCTCTGTGCGACGGCAGCTGCATGCTTAGCCTCGACAAGGTGGAGCACCTGTTGGCTCAACTCATGCGCATAAGGGAAATAGTCGTGGAATAATAACCTCAAGGATATGCTCATACTCAAAAGAATCATACACAACACCATTTGGGGCGGTTCCAAGATAAGCCAGCTGGCAGGTGTGGAGGGTGACAAAATAGGTCACCTCTACTCGCTCTACTGTCGCGAGGGAATCTCTAACGAGATTCTCAATGGCAAGTGGCGTGGCAAAAGCCTCAACGACGTGTTCCCGCTCTTTAAAGACGAGTTCAACCTCTCGCGATATGAGTTTTTCCCTCTCACTCTCGCACTCACCGAGGCCCACGACAACCTGAGCATTCAGGTGCATCCTGGCGATGAGATGGCACGCATGCTGGAGAAGAAGGCACGAGGCAAGAGGGAGTCATGGTACTTTATCGACGCCCCCACCTCGGGCACCATTATCAACGGATGCACATGCCGCAGCAAGGAGCAGGAGAAGCTGATGATTAGTGAGGGCCGATTCCTGGAGATGGCCGACACGCTGGCAGTGAAAGCTGGCGACTATGTGTTTGTTGAGCCAGGCACTCTGCATGCCATCACTGCAGGCAGCCTGGTCTATGAGATTGAGGAGGGCGCCGACTTCACCTACCGATTCTATGACTACGACCGCACCGATGCCCAAGGCAACAAGCGTGAGCTTCATGTGGAAAAAGCCATGAGTGCCCTCGACATCAACTTGAAATCAACCGCAAAGGTCTACTGCGACAAGGAGATAGAAGAAAAAACCTATACAACAAAACTGATAACCAACATTAAGTCTTACACCAACGGGAGCGACACCATCGAATGCTTCACCCTGGTAAAGGGTGAGCTCAATGGCGACGGCATTATGGTGCCACCAGGCACTACCATTCTCTTGTGGCCAGGCGAGGAACTTCACGACACCAGTCTGGTGCAACTTGCTTTCGTTTCAAAATTCAAGGAGGATAAATCATGATATATTCACCATCTTTAATGTGCGCCAATTTCGACAACCTCAAGGCCGAGACTTTTGCGCTGGAGGCTGCTGGCGCTACACGCCTGCATCTCGACGTGATGGACGGACGCTATGTGCCCAATTTTGCCATGGGGCTTGGCGACGTGAAATCGGTGTGCCGCAACACATCGCTCGTTACCGAGCTACACATGATGATTATGGAACCAAGCCGTTACATCAAGGTCTTTGCCGACGCTGGTGTCGACATCATCTATTTCCATCCCGACTCCGACAGTCACCCCATCCAGGTAATCAAGAAAATCAGGAAAGAGGGCCGCAAACCAGGCATCGTGATAAACCCCGAGACCACTATCGAGAGCATGAAGGAATATTACGAGCTTGTCGACAACGTGCTGCTCATGGGTGTCAAGCCGGGCAATGCAGGCCACATCTACCTGCCCTATGTTGAAGAGAAAATAGGGCAGCTCATTGAGCTCAAAGAAAAGTACAATCTCGAGATAATCATGGATGGAGCATGCACCATCGAGCGCATGAAGCGATGGGGCAAGCAGGGCGTTGACGGCTTTGTGCTGGGCACATCGTCGCTGTTTGGTCACATGGGCTCTTACCGTGACATCATCACCAACATCAAGAAAGAGTGTGAAACACAATAAGCCATGAAAAGCAAAATTAGACTACTGGTAATGGACGTTGACGGCACGCTAACCGACGGCAAAATCAACATGTCGCCATCGGGAGAGTTGTTCAAGGCGTTTAATATCAAGGACGGATATGGCATCAATGAGATGCTCCCGCAACACGGCATCATCCCAGCCATTATCACTGGCAGGACTTCGACGATTGTTGAGAACCGGGCACGGGAACTGCACATCGATGAGCTGCATCAGGGCAAGCACGAGAAGCTCGGCACATTGAAGGAACTCATGGCCAAGTATGGCTGCTCGCGAGAGAATGTGGCCTACATTGGCGACGACATTCTCGACATCGAGTGCATGCGCGAGAGCGCATTAGTGGGCTGTCCTGCCGACGCTTGCCAGCAGGTGAAGGAGTTGTCACACTTCGTGTGCCCCAGTAAGGGAGGCGATGGGGCTGTGCGGGAGTTTATCGAGTATATAATCAATTATAACTCTATAGCATCACAATAGTCTTGACATAAAGGCACTTCTTTGGAGGCTGTCACAAAAAGTGAAGGTACCCGCAACTCCCCCTCTAAGATAGAGGGGGTGGGGGGAGTATGACAAGAGGTAATGCAACAGTCTCTGCAGAAGTTCCTCTCCGAGGCACATCCATAAGCCTTTGTATATCACCAAGCTGCGAACCTCTTCGAGGTTCTTGCTTGGTGTTACTAATGAATAGCTTCTTCGAAGCATTTGACCTCTTCGAGGTCATCACTCGAAGTTTTGCAACAACCTCTGGTCACATTTTTTTCCACCTCAGCCAGCCTGCCGAGGTGGAATTTACTTGAGCAGTTGGTCTATCCCTATCTGCTTGCAGGCGTGGTTGAGCAGTGCAATCTCGGCGTCGTCTACCTGGTTGTCGCTGTCGATGATTTCTACCATTAGCTTGGCGAGCTGGAGTTTCTTGTCGTCGCTCATGGTCTTGAGCACCTCGAGAGCGTGCTCGCACTTGAGCCCGTGACCCACGACAAAGGAGTTGTGGTCAATCTCGAGCCGGCGGCAGATGAGGTTGAACGTTATCATCTCCTCGTAGGCTATGCGGCTGTCGGCGTTGGCCATCTCGATGAGCAGGCTCACGATGGCGATTTTTTCCTGCTGGGTGAACTCGGTGTTAGTCATGTCTTTTTTTGAAAAGGTGAGCCTCCCACTCCCTGGAGTGCGAGGCTCACCCAAATATTTAGTAAGTTAGTTAGGTTCTAAAAATAGTTGCTAACGGGCGATTAGTCGATCTCCTCGTCGGCCTCGTAGCCACCCATCTCGCGGATAGCGTTCTTGAGCATTGTGTGCTGCTGGAACAGGTGGTTAACGGGAACCTCGTCAACTGTGTAGTCGTGTATTGGGCTCTTGAGGAAGAAGCTCAGGAAGCGCTGAGTGCCGTAGCGGCCGGCGCGGTGAGCGAGGTCCATGAGCAAGCACAGGTCGAGGCACAGGGGTGCTGCGAGGATAGAGTCGCGGCACAGGAAGTTGATCTTGATCTGCATTGGGTAGCCCATCCAGCCAAAGATGTCGATGTTGTCCCAGCCTTCCTTGTTGTCGTTGCGTGGTGGGTAGTAGTTGATGCGCACCTTGTGGAAGATGTCGCCGTAGAGGTCGGGCTGTTCGTCGGCCACGAGAATCGACTCGAGGGTAGAGAGCTTGCTCACCTCCTTGGTGCGGAAGTTGGCTGGCTCGTCGAGTACGAGACCGTCGCGGTTACCCAGGATGTTGGTCGAGAACCAACCGCTCATGCCGAGCATGCGGGCACCAATGATGGGAGCGAAACCACTCTTAACGAGTGTTTGGCCAGTCTTGAAGTCCTTACCAGCGATGGGCAACTTAGTCTCCTCGCTCAGTTGCCACATAGCGGGGATGTCGACGGTGGTGTTAGGAGCACCCATGATGAATGGGCAGTCTTCCTTGAGTGCTGCATAGGCGTAGCACATAGAGGGTGCGATGTGGTCTACATCGTTGGCCTTCATGGCTGCCTCGAGCTGGTCGAGGGTGTAGTGTACGTTCTTGTCAGGAGCGACATAGATCTCGGTCGAAGCGGCCCAGAGCACTACCACGCGGCTCACGCCAGTCTCTTTCTTGAAGTTGCGGATGTCTTCGCGCACTTGCTCCATCATGTCCCAGCGATCCTTGCATTGCTTCACGTTGTCACCGTCGAGGCGCTTAGCGTAGTTCTTGTCAAAAGCGGCCTTGAGGGGCTTGATCTTCAGCAACTCGTCCTTAACGGGCTCGATGTCTTTCTCCTTGAGCACCTCGGCGTTGATAGCGCTCTCGTAGGCATTAGCGGGATATACGTCCCAAGCAGCAAACACGATGTCGTCGAGCGTTGCCAGGGGCACGATATCTTTGTAATGTAGATATTTCTTGTTCTCGCCGCGACCAACGCGGATTTTGTCGTACTGAGTCATTGAGCCAACAGGCTTAGCCAGACCCTTGCGTGCCATCATGACACCAGTCATGAATGTGGTGCTCACAGCACCCAGACCTACTACCATAATACCTAATTTGCCGGTAGCTGGTTTTACATTTGGATTACTCATAGTAAATAATTTTGTTATCTTTCTGTTTAGTTAATATTCTCGTTTTTGCGCTTTTATCAAAAAAGCGGTGTAAAGGTACTACCTTTTTCTAAACCACAAAACGATTTAAGAAACTTTAATCGTTAAATATGCACAACGATGCAGTGTTTTGGTGAAGGAAACTTAATTTTAACGGATAAACAGTTGTTTTTGGTTAATAGAATATAATGCTACCTCAAAGTTTTTTCCAGCAAAAAGCTGTTTTTTTGACCACAATTGGGGTGAATGCCTCGTCAATCGATTGAATTGTTTTACTCTTTTTTCTTGTGTATTGCAATATGCTCTTAGACGTAGCACAACTGTGAAGGTTTAATATCAGTGTCCAGTAAACTTAAAAAAAGGCGATAATGATACACATCAAGTGCTGTGATTGGGGGTGCAATCACAGCACTTGGTGTGTTGTTTTAGAAATATGTAGAGTTTAGAGTTTTAGGGCTTTGGGCACCTCGCTCAGTGTTTTTATGATGCCGGGGTGGGTCTGTGCATCTTCATCGGCGGTCCAACCCTTGCCTTTGAGCCACAGGGTGTGGCAGCCAATGGACTCGGCTGGAAGGATATCTTTCTTGAGGCTGTCGCCCACGACGAGCACCTCGCCAGGCTCCATCTCGAGGACATCGACACCGAGTTTGAAAATAACTGGGTTAGGCTTGCGCACACCAACGACGGCACTCTCTATCACGCCTTTGAAATACTTGCGTAGGTCGAAGTCGCGCAGCACCGAGTCTACGTTGCCATAGAAGTTGCTCACGAGCATCATGGGGTAGTGGTGGCTCAGCAGTTCGAGCACAGGGCGTGCCTCCTCGATCGAGGAGCGTGCGGCATCATAGCAGTATTGCGCCACCTGAGCGGCGAGCGGCTCGATGTTGTCGCATTGCAGATTGCCCTTATCGACAAGTTCCTGGAGCTCGATGCGCATTTTCTTGAGCAGCAGGTCGTGGAAGTTGTCATTGGGGAGGATGTGGCGCACGCGTGCCAGTTCGCGCTCGGCGACAACATAGCTGTCGCGGAACTGCTCCTTGGTGACGGGAACACCTGCTGCCTGGTAGCCGTCCCAAATCACTTCGCTCCAGTGCACGCCGCGGCTGTCGATAGTGCCGCCATAGTCAAAGATGATGCCGTTAATCATTATTCTTTCTTGTTTTTTTAGGAGTGGGTAGGAATGGGTAGGAGTGCATAGGAGTGGGTAGGAGTGGCCACTGTCCTTCGTCCTTTGTCCTTTGTCCTTCGTCCTTTGTCCTTCGTCCTTCGTCCTTCGTGCTTTGTCCTTCGTCCTTTGTCCTTCGTCCTTTGTCCTTCGTCCTTCGTCCTTTAAAACTTAACACTTAAAACTTAACACTTAACACTTAACACTTAACACTTAACACTTACCCCTTTATCTCTCTTGTTAGTTTCTTGCAGAATGTCTCGTGGCGCCAAATCATGTAGACGAGCATGATGTTGAGCACGATGAGCTCAAAGGCGAAGTAGAGCCAGGGAATGGCGATGATCACCGAGATGAACATGGCAATGGTGCGAGTATTGAAGGTGAGCATGTTGGTGTACTTCATCAGTGGCAGACTCAGCTTGCGGAAGTCGTCACGGAACTGCTGTGGTGGCATCTCGTTGCCATACTGGTTCTTGAGCTCGCGGCGCAGGCGCTGCAGGGCAGGGGTGAGGCGCTCCTGGTTGGCAGTGTACTGGCGGTAGAAGAACATGGTGATGCGCTTGAAGCCATGCGACTGCTTGATTTGCTCGTCGAGCTTGCTGGTGCTCTCGAGCTCGCTGCCGCTCTCTCCCTTGAGGAAGTAGAGGTGGAACTGGCGGTAATAGTCGGCCATAGCGCATTGCAGTGCGTGGCTCACGCCGGCGGCAATCGCCATGGTCCAGATGATCCAGTGGTTTTGCGACTGCATGAAAAAGTCTTTCAGCCACGCGTCGCCAAAGTGCAACTCGCGGAACACGAGAGCAAAGTAGATGGCAAAGAACCACAGGTCGCCGCTCACGCCGTCGAGGATGCGCCCAATCTGTGAATATTGCTTAGTCAATCGCGCCAGCTGTCCATCGGCGCTGTCGTAGGTGTTGGCCCATATGATTAGGAAGATGCCCAGGTAGTTAAGCCAGATGAGTGGCTGTGCCCCAAAGTAGAGCAGAATGCCACCTCCCACACCCAGGAAGATGGATGCAATGGTGACAACGTTTGGCGAGATGCCAAGTTTTGCAAAGAGTGTTGCCCAGGCAAAGCCCAGTGGACGGTAAAACCACAGGTCGATGTGCTCCTCGGTGTCCATCGACTTGAGCGATTGGTTATATTGTTGTTTTAATTCTTTGAAATTCATTATTGGGTAGATAAGTTTATCGTTTATAGTATAATGTGTTGCTGATCTCCTGCCGTGGAATCACGATTTCCAGTCCTTGATGATGTTGATGATGCGCTTGGCGATGTGGGGCGCAGCATCGTTGCGGCAAGGTGCGAAACTGGGCCAGTCGTTGAAGTCGATGATTTTCACGTCGCCTTCCTCGCCCACGATGCAGTCGCCGCCATAAATCTCTATGTTGAGCTCGTCGGCTGCTCGGTTGCAAATCTCTTTGAGGTACTTCAGGTCAAACTTCAGTCCTTGCGACTTGCCGTTGATGGCCTCGTGGCCATACTTGCTGTGGCCTTTGTCAAAGGGGTAAAACCAGAAGAAGTAGTTGGTGCCTCTCACGCCGTAGAACTTGATGAGGTCGCCCACGAGGTGAACGTTGATCACGGCGCGCTTGATGCCACGCAGGAAGTATTCCTGCAGCACCTCTTGCGCCTCCTCGCTGTGGCGCACATAGGAGACGTCCTCCTTGTGCATGGCATGGAAGTCGCCACGCTTGATCCAGCAGCTCTCGAAGCCGCTGCGCTCAAGGCGGTCTTTCACCACCTCGTTGGTGTTGACGATAAGGCTCTCGGGGTAGGGGATACCGTTGCCCAGCAAGATGCGTGTCATGCGCTCGCGGGTGCAGTTCTCAATGCCGAAGCCCGAGTTTATCACCAGTCGGCCCTGGTTTTCCAGCTTCTGCAGTTTCATGATGGAGCTGTGCTCGCGGCACATGTTCACGATGATGTCCTCCCTGATGTCGCTTTTGTTGAACTGCTCCTCGCTGTAGGTGTTGACGATGCACCCGCGCTTGCGCAGTTGCTCAGCCACTGCGTTGAAGATGGCGGTGTCGTTGCCTATGTGGTTGGGTGAGTAGGCCCCGGCCCTCATTACCCCTGCAATGTTGATGTCGGCCATAAGTATTATATTTAATGTGTATAAATCAAAAAAATGTAAGATTATTTCTCGTTGATAAAGTTCTGTGCCACCTCTATGTCGC
Organism: uncultured Prevotellaceae bacterium; assembly: GCA_900318065.1. Lineage (GTDB taxonomy): Bacteria > Bacteroidota > Bacteroidia > Bacteroidales > Muribaculaceae > Sodaliphilus. The sequence continues at coordinate 82,441 of ONIY01000007.1, read as the reverse complement.
TGGCGTGGTCCACATCGATGATCTTGTCGATGCTGAAGGCCTTAAGTTTCATGCCAGCTTCGATGAGCGCGCGCTGGAAGTTGCGCATGCGCGAGATGCCCTTGTCGATGCACTCGTTGAGCACGGGGAAGGCCTTGTCGGTCATGGCATACACGCCTCCCGAGACGTACTTGGCGCCATCGAACGCCTGGTCGCAGAACGCCTTGATGTTCATCCTGCGGTCTACGTCGACGTAGAGTGGCTTCTCGTCTTCGATAAACGGTGTGACCGCCCACAGCCCGTCGTGCTTGTCGTCGGCCTCAAAGGCTGCGACGTAGCGAGCGAAGTCCTCCTCGCGGAAGATGGTGTCGACGGTGGTGAGGCAGAACTTGCCAGGTTTCATCACCTTGCTCAGTTCCCAGAAGCTGTGCATGGAGCTGGGCGTGGACTTCACCACCACGTTGAGTGGCATGTCAAGGCTGATGCTCTCGAGATATTGCCTTACCTCGGGCATGAAGTCGTTGATAATGACCGAGATGCTCTCGGCATTGCAACGCTGGAATATGTTCATGAGCCTCATTATCATGGGCTCGCCGCTAAGTTCTACCAGCGGCTTGGGTTTCGCAACCCCTTCTTGAGCAAGACGAGACCCCTCGCCAGCAGCTATAATCGCGTAGTGCATATATCAGTTATCAGTAGTCAGTTATCAGTAGTCAGTTATCAGTTGTCAGTTTTCCGGGCTTTCTAGGACTTCCGGGACTTCCGGATTATCCGGGCTTTCCGGGCTTTCCAGGACTTCGTCCTTCGTCCTTCGTCCTTTGTCCTTTGTCCTTTGTCCTTTGTCCTTCGTCCTTCGTCCTTCGTCCTTTGTCCTTCGTCCTTTGTCCTTCGTCCTTAGTCCTTAGTCCTTTGTCCTTCGTCCTTTGTTCTTCGTCCTTTGTCCCTTGTCCTTTACCCAAGCGTCTCTTCGTCTTCAATCTTGGTGAGGTCGAGGACTACGTTGTCCTTGCCCTTGTCGAAGAACTGCTTCTTGAGTGGGTTCTGGTACATCTCGTCCCAGCGGCGGCGGTTGCGCAGGATGTCGATAGCCATGAAGATGGCGTTGCGCATCGACTTCTCGCTGGCAATGCCCTGGCCGGCAATGTCGTAGCCTGTGCCGTGGTCGGGGCTGGTGCGCACGATGGGCAGGCCGGCAGTAACGTTCACGCCCTCGTCCATCGAGATGGTCTTGAACGGCGTGAGGCCCTGGTCGTGATACATGGCAAGCACACCGTCAAAGCGGCGGTACTGGTTGCTGCCAAAGAAACCGTCGGCGGCATAGGGGCCAAAGCACAGGATCTGGTTCTCGTTGGCCTCTTGAATGGCTGGCTCGATAATCTCTTTCTCCTCGTTGCCCAGCAGACCGTTGTCGCCACAGTGGGGGTTGAGGCCCAGCACGGCGATGCGGGGTTTCTGCACGTTGAAGTCATACTGCAGCGAGCGGTTGAAGATGCGCAGCTTCTCTACCAGCATTTCCTTAGAAATGGATTGGGCGATTTTCGCTACGGGGATGTGGGTTGTTGCCAGCGCCACGCGAATCACGTCGCTGCACATGATCATGAGCGCCTTGTCGCCGTCGCCCAAGCTGGCCTCGAGATACTCGGTGTGGCCAGGGAACGAGAACTCCTCGCTGTGGATGTTGTCTTTGTTGATGGGAGCGGTGACGAGCACGTCGATGACGCCTTTCTTGAGGTCGGCGACTGCTGCCTCGAGGGCTGTGAAAGCCGCCTTGCCGGCAATCTTGCTGTTCTGTCCCAGCTCTATCTTCACCTCATCATGGATCACCTCAACCAGGTTGACGGCGTTTTCCTTGATGTAGCCAGCGTTGCGGGTGGTGTTGATTTGGGTGGTGGTAATTCCCAGTGCTTTCTTGTGGTAGTTGAAAATCTTGCTCGACCCATAGATCACGGGTACACACAAGTCGAGAATATCGTTGCTGGTGAAGCATTTCATAATAACCTCATAGCCCACTCCGTTAGTGTCGCCATGGGTGATTCCTATGCGTATTTTTCGTTCGTTGCTCATTGTGTATTAATGTGTTAACTATAATGTTGCATGGCGCGCTCACTATAGGTGCATAGCACGCCATTTTAATTAAGTCGGTAAAATTACTGCTTTTTTGCGAAACTGGCAATAGGTGGGAGCCGATTTTAGCATTTTGCCGGTTTTTCCACCGCATTCAATCATGGCTTTGCGACTGTTGCTGTAACCCATGAATTCTCATTATGTAGGGACAAGGCGTGCCTTGTCCGCTTGAGGCAAGTTGTTTCGCTGTATTCGAAGTTTCGCAAAACTCCGAGATATGACCTCGTAGAGGTCAAATGCTTCGAAGAAGCTATTCATTAGTAACACCATGCAAGAGGGTCGACCCTCTATCTTAGAGGGGGAGTTGCGAGGACAACAAAGCGCACTAAACATGAATTATAACACATCCACAGTTACACGATTTCCACCTTTTTCACTCCTGAAATCGCACATTTGTTGCTGCATTAATGATTTTTATATTAAAAAAATGTGGATAAAATATTTGGTTAGTGAATTTATTATTACTTTTGTAACTTGAAAAGTAGCGGTTTTAAAGTTACTGTCATTAATAATTAAGAAGAAAAGGTAAGATAAAGTAATGAGCGACAGTGTAGTTATCATCCCCACCTACAACGAGAAAGAGAACATAGAGGCTATCATCAAGGCGGTTCTCGCGCTTGAGGAGCAGCACCGCTTCGACGTGCTGGTCATCGACGACAACAGTCCCGATGGCACCGCAGCCATTGTGGAGAGGCTAATGACCGAGATCCCCGACCGCATCAACATCGTCAAGCGCAGCGGCAAACTCGGTCTTGGCACTGCCTATATCGCCGGATTCAAGTGGGCGCTCGAGAAGGGCTATGACTACATCATTGAGATGGATGCCGACTTCTCTCACCGTCCTGAGGACCTGATCCCGTTGCAGCGCGCATGCTCACAGGAAGGCGCCGACCTCTCGGTGGGCTCGCGATACATTAGTGGCGTCAACGTGGTGAACTGGCCCATGGGCAGGGTGCTCATGAGCTATTATGCGTCGGCCTATGTGCGCATTGTCACTGGCATGAACGTGCGCGACACCACTGCGGGATTCGTGTGCTACCGTCGCCAGGTGCTTGAGGCTATCAACCTCGACGCCATCGAGTTTAAGGGCTACGCCTTCCAGATTGAGATGAAGTTCACTGCCTACAAGATGGGATTCCGCATCAAGGAGGTGCCCATCGTGTTCATCAACCGCGTGCTGGGCACGAGCAAGATGAGCGGCGGCATCTTCAGCGAGGCGCTATTTGGAGTAATAAAACTGCGCTGGGACAGCATCTTCAACAAGCAACGCTTCACCCGCCAGAAATAAGAATTGTGACAGATATATGAGTCAAGCCATCTCAGGAAAATCCTGGGATGGTTGTTTTATTTGATAAGATTTACTATTTTTGCACTATAATTCTTTTTAAAACAAAAACTAATCATGAAAATTATCGTTCTTGACGGATATGTGGGCAACCCTGGCGACTTGTCGTGGGAACCACTGGAGAGGCTGGGCGACGTGACGGTGTATCCGCGCAGCAAGCCCGAGGAAATCATCGAGCGAGCACTGCCGGCCGACGTGCTCTTGACCAACAAAGTGGTCTTTGACCGCAAGCTCATCGAGGCGCTGCCTAACCTCAAGTGCATTGGCGTGATTGCCACGGGGTTCAACATCGTGGACCTGGAGGCGGCCAACGAGCGCGGCATCGTTGTCACCAATGTGCCTGCCTACAGCACCGCATCGGTGGCACAGGTGGCGATAGCCCACCTGCTCAACATGACAACTCATGCCGAGCACTACACGCGCGAGGCTCGCGCAGGGGTGTGGAGCCAGAGCATCGACTACACATACTGCAGCGCACCGTTCATCGAGCTCGATGGCAAGACGATGGGAGTGGTGGGGCTTGGTAACATTGGCAGCACAGTGGCAAGGATTGCAGCAGCCTTTGGCATGAAGGTGCTCGCATTCACCAGCAAGCCACAAGAGGTGCTGCCTGCCTATATCACGCGCGCCCAGTCCCTCGACCAGGTGTTCAGCGAGAGCGACGCTGTGAGTCTGCACTGCCCGTTGACCGATGGCACTCGCGGCATGGTCGACGCTCGCCGTCTGGCGCTCATGAAGCCCACCGCAATGCTCATCAACACCAGCCGCGGGCCGCTCATCGTGGAGGAAGACCTCGCCCACGCTCTGCGCAACGGCGTGATAGCTGCCGCCGCTGTCGACGTGCTGTGTCAGGAGCCTCCTGCGCCCGATAATCCACTGCTCGCCCTCGACAACTGCTACTTCACACCACACATTGGCTGGACGAGCGCCGAAGCCCGCCAGCGCCTGATGGATGTGGTGGTCGACAACGTGAAATCGTTCATGGAAGGTCACCCCATCAATGTGGTGAACAATCCCAAGTAAACGGCTGGTCGCCGTCAATTAGCAGCATAAAGAAACAGCCACTATCCTCGAGGGTAATGGCTGTTTCTTTATATTATCGATAGGGGTGTCGTTATCTAATCACCTTTGTGGTGGTGCCGTCGGTGTAGCGGATGATGAGGATGCCGGTTGCATTCTCGTTCACTCGCTGACCTTGGGCGTTGTAGATAGCGTCAATCTTGCGGTCACTGGTGCTGATGTCGTCGATAGCGGTCACAGTGCCTTGGTTGCCTATCATGAGCACGTGTGGTGCATTCTGCATGTCGCTGGGAACGGGCAGATAGCAGCGGTGGGCTGGCACTGTAGTGTTCTCCTGAGCAAGAATGAACTGGTTGTTGTAGAGCAGGTAGGCGTTGCTCACTTCGGCCTTGCCGTTGGAGCCCACGAGCAAGCTGCTGGCGCTTGTTGTGGCACCAGAATACTGATAGGCTTTCACAGTATTGGCGATTGTGTTGCTGTTGAGCAGCACGCCCACACCAGCGGGAATGTAGCCAATGCTTTGAAGTACGACAGTGTTGCCCTTGATGCCTGTCACCACGCTTGCGGTAACGTTGGCGGGCAGTTCAAGGTTCATGTCGCCATACCAAGTGGCCCACTGGCGCTCGCGTGTGAACATCACATCGGTGAGGGTCATTGGCTTGAGGTAGTTGATAGTGTATACCTTGATTGTGTTGAGGTCATTGCTCACCACAGCAACGAAAACCTTAGTGGCAAGGTCGGTGTCAACCACTTTCTTCACGAGATAAGCGTGAGAGCTCTCGAAGGTGGCGTTGATGTCGCTCTCGCTGATAGTCTCACCATCGGCAAGGCGGAAGTTGTACTCATACACATCCTGCGAGAAGCCCTTAAGCGCCTGCCCATTAACGGTTATGCCAGTGATAGCAGCGTTGTAGACCATAGCGATATCGTCAATCCACACCTTGTCGCCATCACTGCCCTTGCCAGGAGTTGCGTTGGTCGAGAAGGTTACAAGTAGAGCCTTCCCATCAACATTTTCATTATCATAATCATAAGAGAAAGGTACATTCATCTCGGTCCAATCGCATTCTGCTATAGTGTTGTTCTTGGCAGTAGCGAGTTTGTTGGTGTAAGCCTTATCTTCAGGATCCTGATAGTAGGTGCCATCGGTGATGATGGCACTCATGGTTGCATTAGGATAACTGTTGTTATGCGTGCCTTGTGAGAACTTAATCCAGAACTTGATGGCATCGGGGCGACCGTGCATAATGGTGTAGAATGGGTCACCATTTGCATCAGTTTCTGCAGAACCCATGTTCATTTCGCTGTGGTTGGCGGTATTGGTAGCAGACATGCTGCCCGCATTCAGGCGACCTGTTGTCATTGTGCCGTTGTTGATTACCATAAATTTACCTGATGTTATCACAGCACTTTTTGAACCAGTAGAGCCTGGTCTTTTATCTGTACTTGAACCTAATTTCCCTTGCGCTGCTCCGGCAAAAGTCCCCGTAGCGCTCTTAAATCCGTGCCAAGCAAAGGGCTCACCACTACTTTCTACGAAGTTCTCGAAGCCGCTGTTCTTGATTTGGTAGCCAGTGGTCTCGCCGTCTTGAGCGAATTTCACGTTTGTTGTGTTTCCTTGGTCTGAAACGATGTCAAGGTTGAAGCCCATCGCATATTGGTTGAAAACCAGCACGAGGTTGGCTTGTCCTGCCTCAATCTCTTGGCTGGTAACAACGCGAGTGAGTCCGCTTTCGGTAGTGCCAGGAGCAGTGATGGTAATGTTGCCGACCGATGACACATTGCTGATAGCAACGGTGTAGTTGCTACCGCTATTGGTCACATGCACGGTGGCCTGCGATGCTGTGCCGTCGACGGTGAGCGTGCCGGTATAATCGGTAGCCCCGGCTGCCATGGCAACCACTGCTGCGAGCATTGTTGATAAAAATTTCTTCATTGTTGATAGATAATTAATATTACCTGATGTAAGTTTCTTAATGTAACTTGAGTATTCTGGGGGTAAGTCGTGGGTGTTGTAAAAACTCCTGAATTCTCATTTTGTAGGGACAAGGCGTGCCTTGTCCGCTTTGGTAGAGATTTGGTCATCAACAGGTTTGCTGTTAACGGACAACGCACGCGTTGTCCCTACAGTGACACTTGTTCAACCTTTTGCAACACCCACAGTTATTCCATAATATCTCTTACGCCCAGTAAGGTCAGTAACCCCCATTCTGCATCTAATTGAATGTGGGTTGGGTAGTGTGCAAGGGTTATTGACCCAGGATTACGTTGTAGACAGCAGTAACGTCGTTGGCTGTAACATTGCCGTCGCCGTTCACGTCGCCATATTTGCCACTGTAGCCAGGAGTCTCAAACTTCACGTTGATGAATTGCTCCAGAATAGTTCTCATGTCGATATCGATGTCGGCCTTAGCCTTGGTGTCGTCAAACTGAGCAGCCATTATAATGGGCACATCACCCAAAAATGGACCATACCACGTCGAAACATTGGGGTCGTCACCTTCCTGAATTTGGATTACCTGGTCGGCAACCACGGTAGTGAGGCCATTGATGGTGTAGCCCTTCAGGCTGTCAACCACGATGTTGCCCACGTCGATAGTGGTTTCTTCGTTGGAGAGCTTGAAGTTCTTGATGCTCAAGCAGTAGGTCTCATCTTCATTCTGAGTGATGGTGATGGTGGTTTCTTGAGTTGTACCTTCATTGTTGATCAATACTGTAATGTTGCCGGCATAGTCGTTGGCAATTGCTGCCAAGCTCAGAGCTGCAGCTGCTACAAAAGTAAAAATTTTCTTCATGATTTAAACGTTTAAATGATTATTTGATTTTAAATTTAGTGTCTTGTCACAATTAAGGGAAGGGTATGTTCCCCCTCTAAGTTAGAGGGGGTTAGGGGGAGTATGACCACCAAGCGATGATGCAATTGTTTGGAAAGTTCCAGGCAATAGCATCATACTCCCCCCCGCCCCCTCTATCTTAGAGGGGGAGTCTGTCGCCTGATATTTGGACGTTTGTCCAGCCATGATAACTTTAAAATGTTATGTTTTAATTTAGTCTTTTACACATATTAATATACACTACTTAAACCGGTAGGCAATGCCCAGGGTTCCGTAGATGGGGTAGAGGGTCTGGTCAAGGGTCTTGAAACTGCTCTTGAAGAAACCGCTCAGGCCCCAGTTGAGGTCGGCAAAGATGCCAAAACGGCGAGCGAAGAAGTAGTCTACGCCCACTCCCATGCCCCACTGCACCTTGCGCACGTCGTCGCGGAAGTCGTAGTTGCCGCGTTCTTCGTCGGTGTTGCCCAGCAGCACTTTGGCACCGGTGGGGTCGTCAACGCGCAGATAGCCGTCGTAGGCAAAGCCATCGAAGTTGCAACTGGTCACATAGGAGAAGTAGGGGCCAAACTTCAATTTCCACTTGTCGTTGAACTTGTAGACCGCCTGTACTGGAATGGTGAAAGTCCACTGCACAGCGTGGCTGTCGTTCTTGCCGGTGAAACGGCCCTCGAGGGTCTGGCCACCCTGGGTAATCTGCATGTGGTAGTTCTTGACGGTGGCGTCGATGTGCATCGCCTTGTTCTCGAAGTGGATGCCGGCAAGCACGCCCCAGTGCTGGCTGGCGGGCTTGATGAGGTCGGCGCCAAACGACACATTGGGCTGGAGGATGAACTTGTTGAGTTTCCTTATCTCGGCAGGCATGCCCATGGGGGCTGTGCCACCAATGGAGTAGCCCAGTCGTCCATAGCCCTCCACATTGTGGAAGAACTTTTGCAGATTGCTGCGGTTGTTATCGTTGGGCGTGGCTGCCCACGCGCTCATTGTTGCAATCGTTGCGATTAATATTGATGTGATATATCGTTTCATGTCTTGAAGTCTGAATTGTGATAACTGCCTAACTACTCTTTAGTCTCGCAAGTGAGTCTCACCTTGTCCACCTTGAGCGTGCTGCCAATGGCGCCCTCAAAGGTGGCTCCCTCGATGCTCGACGAGAACACGATGGTGAGGTTGTAGCCACGCTCCTTGAGCAACTCCTCGTCGATGTCTTTCCTGTACTCATACTCGATGTCGAAGTGAACCCACTCGCCGTTGGTCTCATTGACACTGGCAACGCGGGCAACAGCAACAATGAGGTCGCTCGAGAGCACGTTGTCGCCGTAGAGCACCACGGGATTGCCGTTGCGGTCGTGGTTGATGTAGAGCACCGAGTAGATGTCGCCGGCGTCGATGCGGTCGGGGTACTCATTGAAGTTCTTGTCTATGAATGGAGTGCTGGGACTGTACTGGTAGTAGCCCGAGAGGCGCAAGGGCTTCTGGGTGAATGGAATGCCAAACTCGGTGGCCTCCATGGTCTTGGTCAGCGCCTTGGTGACATTGAATCGTCCCAGGAACATGTTGCCGGCGGCAATGGGCTTCTTGCTCATCTGGCCCAAGGCTCCCGTGCTGCGGGTGACAAGCTGCACGCCATGGCCATCATAGCTGTCTTCAAGCACGCTGGTGGGGTACTCGTTGGGTAGTGCAAACTTCATGCTAAGCTTGAAGCCGGCGTTGCCACTCGCCCAGTCGTTGCCCAGGCTGCCGTCGGGCAGAGTGTTGTGCCAGATGTAGTAGGACGACTCGTTGCTTGGGTCAAGCTCAAAGTGCTCGAAGTCGAAGTTCCACACCGCAGTGGTGTAGTGCGACACGCGGTTGCACTCCACGGTGTACTTGCGGCTCCAGTTGCCGTCCTGAGAGGTCACGGTGTAGGTCACGGGACCGTTGCTGAAGTCATGCACGGTGCCACTGGCAGGAGTGATAGTGGCGCCATCGGTAATGACAAACTGTGGTGCCAGGGCCGTGATGTCGGCGCCGTCACGCATGTTGAAGACAATCTTGTCTTCGGTGCTGATGACCTCAATCAGGGAGTCGGTGGGGCTGTAGAAGTAGGCGTCAACATTGCTCACGTGCACCCATGCCTTCTCGATGTCGCACTCGGCATTGAGGGGTTCTTCCTTGAAGCACGAGCTCATGAGGGTGCTGAGTGCTGTAATTGCCACTAATACAACTATTTTGTTCAATTTTAATTTCATTTCAAGAACGTGTTGTTTCGTAATATTATATAATAAATATATTTTTCAAACTGCAAAGGTAGTGTTTTTTTTTGACATGGACGCAAAAAATGGTAATAAAAAAGCGTTTGTGAAAAATCCTTGTTGTTTATTGCTTGTTTTGTAAAATAAATATTGTATATTTGCGCCGCAATAATTATGATGGCTATATTACAGGTTTTGTGTGGCCACCTGTTATCAACCAACTTTTTGCAAGTGTAATGATAGATAACGTCATACGTCAACTCTTTGAGATTAAGTGGTTTAAACGACTTAAGACCAATACAGTTCCTCGCTGGGTAATTCTTCTCATCGACATGCTTCTTGTGGCATGTAGTTATGCCATTTTCATTATTTCGAGCCTGAATCCACAGGAGAGCGGCAGCTATCTGATGATGGCTCGCAACCTGGTGATTATTGTTGCTGTATATGGCCTTGTGACCTATGTGTCAAAGAGTTATACTTGTATCATTCGCCTTTCGGTGATTGAGGACTTGTACCGCGAGTTTGTCGTGGTTTTCATGTCAACTCTCATTTTGATAGGCCTCAACCTGGTGTACTCGGCTGTGACACAGCATGTGCTGTTCAGCTACTGGGGAATAATCTATGTGGGAGTGCTGTCGTTTGCCCTGCTCACCATTGAGCGACTGGTAATCAAGCACCTCTATGCCCGCATCACTGCTGGCGCCAGCAAGCGCAAGAAGGTGCTGGTGCTGGGCACCTCGCTCGACTCGCTAATCCTTGCCAACGCCCTCAAGAGCGAGATCGACGGCAAGTATGAGCCGGTGGGATTGCTGAGCATCAAGAGTGGCAAGGATAAGGACGAGATTAACGGTTTCAAGGTCTACAAATATCGTCCCGAGGATATAAAGAGGATATTTGTGGGTGGTGGCATTCATGCCCTGATTTTCGACTCCTCGAGCATCCGCCTCATGCGCAACGGCTTTGCCGACCCGTTTATCGAGAACAATATCGCCCTGCTGGCAATCAACAAGGTTGAGGAGTTTGAACTTGACGACGAACGTGAAGGCTCCAACATCTCAACCTATATCAAGGAGGTCCAGATTGAGGACTTGCTGGGACGCGACCCCATTATCCTCAACAACACGCTGGTGCGCTCGCACATCAAGGACTCGGTGGTGCTCATCACTGGTGCCTGCGGCTCGATAGGCAGTGAGATCGTGCGACAGGTGGCAAGCTACAAGGCAAGGCAGATTGTACTTGTGGACCAGGCCGAGACGCCAATGCACGACCTGAGTCTTGAGATGAAGAAGGACTTCCCCGAGGCTAATGTGGTGCTTTTCATGGGCGACGTGCACAACAAGGCGCGCATGGAGAAGGCGTTCAAGAAGTTCCAGCCCAAATATGTGTTCCACGCTGCCGCCTACAAGCATGTGCCCATGATGGAGCTCAATCCCACCGAGGCGGTGCTCACCAATGTGGAAGGCACAAGGAATATCGCCGACCTGGCTCTGAAATATGGCGTCTACAAGTTTGTTATGGTGTCGACCGACAAGGCGGTGAACCCCAGCAATATCATGGGATGCACCAAGCGTCTTGCCGAGATTTACTGCCAGTCGCTTTTCTTCGATGCTCAAAAGCGTGGCATGAACACTCAGTTCATCACCACCCGCTTTGGCAACGTGCTGGGCAGCAACGGCTCGGTGATTCCGTTGTTCCGCAAGCAGATAGAGAATGGCGGTCCTGTAACCGTTACTCATCGCGACATCATCCGCTACTTCATGACTATCCCCGAGGCGTGCTCGCTGGTGCTCGAGGCGGGATGCATGGGCCACGGTGGCGAGATTTACATCTTCGATATGGGCCAGCCAGTGCGCATCTACGACCTCGCAACTCGCATGATTTCGCTCGCCGGCCTGCGTCCGCACATCGACATCAAGATTGAGGAGATTGGTCTGCGCCCAGGCGAGAAACTATATGAAGAGCTGCTCAACGACAAGGAGAACACTCTAAAGACCGACAATGAGAAGATTATGATTGCACAGGTGCGCAAGTATGACTACCTGGACGTGTGCAACAATATTGACAATATCATCGAACTCGCCCAAACCGGAAACATCCACGACATGGTAAAGAGCATGAAGCGATTTGTACCTGAGTACAAGAGCATGCACAGCGAGTATGAGAACATCGACCACGAACTGGAAAGCGACACCAGCAAGAACAAACAAGACAACTACTACTTCAACCCCACAGCACCAGTAGGAAAGTAAGGGCTAAGTAGCGCCTGCGGCGCGCGGAAGGTGGAAAGTGGAACGCGAAACGTGGAATGTAGAACGTGGAACGCGAAACGTAGAAGGTGGAACGAATCCTGCGGCGCGCTAAACGTAGAAGGTGGAACGTAGAAGGAGAATCTTGTAGGGACACAGCCTGCTGTGTCCACCCGCGCGGCTTTGAAAATCTAGACATCTAGCATTTCTAGAATCTTTAGAAAAACTCTTCATCTCCTCTTCTCAACTAAACAAACACGAAATCAGCTCAAATCACATAAAAATGTGTCATTTGAGCTGATTTTGTAGTGTGTCTTGATCCTATTTCTTCCTGCGTTTCATGCTCACGGGCACTGCGATGGCGGCGATGAGCACTGCTGCCAGGGCACCAGCGGTGATCTTGCCGTTGGTGCTCTGGAGCCATCTCATGATGTTGTTTTGCGTGGAACTGGTGTTTTGACCATCGGTTGCCTGAGCGGCAATGCTGTCGCTCGGGGCAGGCTCGGGCTCTTTTATCACAGGCTCGGGCTCGGCATAGTCAATGCTGTAGATGTTCACGGCATTGCCGCCACCGTTCTTGCGGCCCTGTGAGGTGACGAGCACATACTTGCCGTCGTTGCTTATGTCAAGCCCCACGGGATAGGAGTCGACGGCAATCTCGGCAATCATCTTCATGGTGCGGGTGTCTACCACACACAGGCGGCTGGCGTTGTTGCAAGCGGCAAAGACATATTTCCCGCTGGGCGAGAGTTCGATGGTTCTCGCTCCAGCACCCACCTTGCAGTTCTCCCAGCCATCGATGCGTCCTCTCTCGCCTGTCATCGCCTTGGCGGCACGCATGAAGTCGTCGAGCTTGATGCGCTGCACATAGCCTGCGCTGTTCACGCTCAGGTAGAGGTAGCCGTTGTTGAGCACAATGTGGCGCACGTTGTTCATCATGCCAAGCATGCGACCCATGTACTTCTGGTTCTTCACGTCGATTACTGCCAGGCCGCCAGCACCGCCCATGCAGCACACGATGAGGTACTGGTCGTCGGGGGTAAACACTGTGCCACGCAGGCAGTAGCCACTCTCGGTGTCGCGGTTCACATGGCGGTTGCCAAAGTTGAGAGGCAGCTCATAGTCCACCACCAGCAGTTTGGTGTAGTGCCACTGGTCGGGGTCGCTGCTGGAGATGTCAATCAGGCCCACGGTGTTGTTGCCCCAGTGGGTCACGGCAAGGGTCTTGCCGTCGTGAGAGGTGGCAACCATCTTGGGCAGCGGGCCGGTCTCCATGAGTTTGACGATCTCATCCTTTTGGGTGTCGATAATCGCCATTGCCGAGGGCTCCACGGCGTTGTTGTCGTAGGTGCGACGGTAGTAGGGCACCCACAGGTAACGCCCTGCATGCGAGAAGGTTGCCTCTACTGGCTTGCCCATGAAGGTGTTAGGAGTGGGCCATTGCTTGTGCCACTTGTAGAACCCGCTGGGTTTTGCCCACAGGTGTTGCGAGCCCTGGTCGGTGAAGTTGTGGCTGATGGTCTTGATTTTACGGTATGTCGCCATGTCATAGACCACCGTCTTGCCTCCCTCCAGCGAGTTGACATAGAACTTCTTGCCGTCGGGCGACACGTTGACCGACTTGGGCGAGTTGATGTCTGGGTCATGGCTGTCTTTCATCGCCATGCTGTAGTTCTGCTTCTTGGCAACGAGGGTGATTTTCACTTTCCCGTCGGCCGAGGCGGCTGTGGTACCCTCCTTGGGGTGGATGATGGGCTGAGCCATGGTGCTGCATGCTATTGATGCTGCTATGGCAAGGATGAGGCTGCGTGCTTTCATTGCTGTTGTGATTTCTTCTTGTTTTTCTTGTCTTCGTCTTTCTCGGCATCCTTCACCTTGCCGGCGAGCATGCCACAAGCGGCGCTGATGTCCTCGCCACGGCTGCGGCGAATGGTGCAGGTGATGCCCTTGCTGTTGAGGTAGTCGCGGAAGTAGGCCATGCGCTCATCGCTCGAGGTGCGCAGCTTGGCAGCGCCAGGTATCATGTGGTAGCGGATGAGGTTGACGCGCACGTGCTCGTTGGGCAATATCTCGCGCAGCGCCTCGGCGTGCTTGATGTCGTCGTTGAACCATTGCCACATGATGTATTCCACCGAGAGGCGGCGCTGGTGGGCGAAGTCATACTTGCCCAGCAGGTCCATCACTTCCTTGATGTGATAGGCGTTCTCGATGGGCATGAGCTGGCTGCGCTCGTCTTCAATGGCATTGTGAACGCTCACGGCGATGTGCACGCTGGTGGTCTCGCACAGCACTTTGAGGGCGTTTTTCACTCCCACTGTCGACACCGTGATGCGCTTGGGGCTCCATGCCAGTCCCCAGGGAGCGGTGAGTATCTCAATCACCTTGAGCACGTTGTCGAGGTTGTCGAGAGGCTCTCCCATGCCCATGAACACGACATTGGTGAGTTGCTGGGTCTGTGGCACGCTCAGCACCTGGTTGATGATTTGGTTGGCAGTGAGGTTGCCATGGAATCCCTGCCTGCCCGTCATGCAGAAGTAGCAGTTCATGCGGCATCCCTTCTGCGACGAGATGCACAGTGTGGCGCGGTCGTCCTCGGGGATGTAGACGCTCTCAATGGCCTTGTCGCCACCGGCGTCGAAGAGATATTTCACTGTTCCGTCTTCGCTCGCCTGCGCACTCTGTGGACCGTAGAGTCCCACACAGTACTGATTGGCAAGCAGTTCTTTGTTGGCCTTGGAGATGTTGCGCATCTCGTCAAATGTGGTCACGCGCTTGGCATAGATCCACTCGGCGAGTTGTGTGGCTACAAACTTGGGCATTCCCAGTCCTGCTGTCACTTCACGCAGTTCGTTCAGGTTCATGCCTGCTAAGGGCTTTAGTTTTCTATTTTTGGTTTCCATATCGTTGATTGTGGCTGTTAATTTTGCAAAGTTAGTCATATTTTTTTGATTATTTGGCTTGAGATGACTATTTTTGCAGTTATGAAACTGAATGTTGAAGAATTAAGGGATTTTTGTCTCTCCCTGGGCGATGATGTGGAGGAGAAAATGCCGTTCTCCAAATTTCACAGCGCCAGCGAGGTGCTGGTGTTCTATGTGTGCGGGCACATGTTCTGCTACTACGACCTGGCACATTTCTCGGTCGTGACAGTGAAATGCCAGCCCGAGCGCATCGAGCAGCTGCTGGCAGGCGGCGAGGTGGGTGTCGTCGACCCCTACAACATGAGCCCCCGCCACTGGGTGGGGCTTGACGCACAGGTGGTTAGCACCAGCTTTGCCTATGAGCTGGTGCAGAATTCCTACAATATCGTGAAGGCGAAGTATAGCAAGAAGAAACGGTAGCTGCGTTATGCTTATTCAATCATCATCAGGAACTGGTCTTCGTTGATAATGTCGATGCCCAGTTTCTGTGCTTTCTCGAGCTTGGCAGGACCCATGTTGTCGCCAGCGAGGATGAACGACGTGGCCTTGCTGATGCTGCTCACGTTCTTGCCACCGTTCTGCTCAATAATCGCTTTGTACTCCTCGCGCGAGTGATGCTGGAACACGCCGCTAATCACTATTTTCTTGCCTTCGAGCTTGGTGGTGCGGCTGGCTAGTTCTTGCTCGCTGAGTGCCATCTGCAACCCTGCCCATCGCAGTCGCTCCACGATGTCGCGGTTGCTGTCGACGGCAAAGAATTCCACTATGCTTTGCGCTATCTTGGGACCTATCTCGGGGATGGCGGCGAGTTCGTCGGCACTCATCGCCATGAGCCGGTCGATGTTGTGAACGTTGCGCGCCAGCACCTTGGCAGTGGTCTCGCCCACAAACTGGATTGACAGCGCAAATATCACTCTCTCAAAAGGCACCTGCTTCGACTGCTCGATGCCGCGCATGATGCGTTGGGCGCTCTTGAGTTGGAAGCGGTCGAGGGCAACAAGGCGGTCGATGGTAAGGTCGTAGAGGTCGGCGATGTTGTCGACGAGGCCGCTCTCATGCAGTTGGGCAGCCACTTCCTCGCCTATGCCGTCGATGTTCATCGCATGGCGGGCGACGAAGTGCTCGATGCGGCCTGTGATTTGTGGCTTGCACTCCCATTTGTTGGGGCACACCCATGCCGCTTCGCCCTCGATGCGCTGCAGCGCTGTGCCACACACTGGGCAATGGGTTACAAACTTCACCGGCTGGGCATCGGGCTGCCGCTGCTTGGTGTCAACGCCCACGATTTTCGGGATTATCTCACCGCCTTTCTCCACGTAGACCATGTCGCCGTCGTGGATGTCGAGTTGGCGTATGATGTCTTCGTTGTGCAGTGATGCGCGCTTGACGATGGTGCCGCTAAGCAGCACGGGGTCGAGGTTGGCGACAGGAGTGATTACACCGGTGCGGCCCACCTCAAAGCTCACAAACTTGAGCTTGGTGCACTCGCGCTCGGGGGCAAACTTATAGGCAATAGCCCAGCGTGGCGACTTGGCGGTGGCGCCCAGGTTGAGCCACTGGCGCAACGAGTTGAGTTTGAATACTAGGCCGTCGGTAGCCACTGGCAAGGTCTTGCGGTCCTGGTCCCAGCGCTCTATGAAGTCGCTCACGGCATCAATCGACTCAAGCACCTCGGTATGAGCCACTTTGAATCCCCATGAGCGCACTGCCTCCATCGCTTCGGTATGGGTCTTGTAGGGCAAATTGTCGCCCAGCAGGAAGTAGAAATAGGCGTCCAGACCGCGACGTGCCACCTCGGCGCTGTTCTGCATCTTGAGGGTGCCGGCAGCAGCGTTGCGGGGATTGGCAAAGAGAGGCTCTTCGTTGAAGGCGCGCTCCTTGTTCAAGCGCTCGAAACTTGCCCAGGGCATGAGTATCTCGCCGCGCACCTCAAATCGGGTGGGGTAGTCCATGTCTTTGGGCAGTTCCAGTGGTATGCTGCGTATGGTGATGACGTTGGCGGTGACATCGTCGCCACGCACTCCGTCGCCACGGGTCACGGCACGCACCAGGCGACCGTTCTCGTAGGTCACCGAGATGCTCGTGCCGTCATATTTCATCTCGCCCACAATCTCCACGGGTTCGCCGCCCAGGCCATCCTTGGCACGTCGCAGGAAGTCCTGCACCTCGGCAATGCTGTAGCTGTTGCCAAGCGACATCATGGGGCGCTCGTGGGTCACCTGCTGGAAGCCCTGGCTCAGGTCGCTGCCCACGCGCTGGGTGGGCGATAGTGGGTCGGCAAACTCAGGGTGCTGTGCCTCAAGGTCTTGCAACTCGCGCATCAGGTGGTCAAACTCCTGGTCGCTGATGGTGGGCTGGTTAAGCACATAGTAGCTGTGGTTGTGGCGGTTAAGGGTCTCACGAAGCTCCAGTATGCGAGCCTCATCGCCCGTGGGCTGTGCCTTAGCCTCTGGCTGCTGTGCCTTGGTGTCTGGTTGCTGTGCTTTTGAAGCAGACTGCTCTGCCACATTATCGTTGTTCTCAAAATCGTCAAATAAACTGCGCTGTAGGTCCATAATTGTTGTTGGTTGTCATTATAGAGATTCTTGCAAATATAACCATTTTTTTTGTTCTGTGAGCACTTTTGAGGGCTATTGTTGATATTTTTGTGTATATTTGCACAATAATAATTATTCCGATGATAGAGAAGAACAAAATAAAGCGATGGCTGCAGTGGGCAGCATGGGTTGTGGTGATAGCGCTGCTGGCAGGCTATTATGTGAAAAACGGCGCCGGCGACGAGTCGCAGTCTCAGGATACCGAGCAGGCGCAGGTGATGATGCCTGAATACGACAATCAAAGCACTACGGCCAGCGTGAACTATGAGACTGTGCTCTTGCCTCGTGGCATGAGCGACAGGGTGGTGAAGTATAAAGGCTACACGGCTCATTTTAATAAGGAACTGCACATCCCCAACTGCGTGACCTATGAGATAACTGCCAGTGAGGCACGTGGCAAGCGTGATCGCAACGGCAATTTTGAACGCGACGAGAGTGTGGCTGGATGCCCCAACTGGTGGGACTACCGCGACTCGGGCTACGACCGTGGACACATGGCACCTGCTGGCGATATGAAATGGGACGAGCAGGCGATGAACGAGACGTTCTACCTCACCAATGTGTGCCCTCAGGATGCTGCTCTCAATGCTGGCGTGTGGAACGACATCGAGATGAAGGTGCGGGAGTGGGCGCGTCGCGACAAGTCGCTCGTGGTGATTACTGGACCCATCATCGACAAGAAATATGAGACCATTGGTCAAGACATGGATATCGCTGTCCCCGACGCGTTCTTCAAGGTGATCCTCTCGCCCAATACCACTCCCATGAAGGCGATAGGCTTCATCTGCCCCAACCGCGTGTGTGGCGGCACGCTCAAGAGTTATGCCGTGAGTGTCGACGAGGTGGAGAAGCGCACGGGCATCAACTTCTTCAATGCTCTGCCCGATGATGTGGAAAACACCATCGAGGCGACATGCAATTTCAACCAGTGGATGAACCGATAAATTGTTTGGCATCATTTTTGCTGATATTGTCATGATATTAACTAAAAAATGGTGAAAATGATTAAGAGGTTTGGAAAATTTGGATGGGTGTGCGTGACCGTGATTGTCGTTACGCTGGCAATCTCGCTGTGTGTCGAAGCCAAGAACAAGAAGAAAAAGCAGCGCGCCAGTTACCGCAGCGAGTGGGTGAACTATAACGACTTCTATCGCTCGAGCAGCGACTGGAACAAGTCGAGGAAAGACAAGAAACGCAACAAAAAACGCAATAAGGACAATGAGAGAAGCGACGGCTATCGAAGTGGCTTCTACAACAACTATAACGACAGCCGTGACAACCGCTATAACAGCAACAGTAGTGGCGTGAGAGTGGAGAGCACCAGTCTCACCGAGGTGAAGATTAATTCTCGCTATAATAATGTGACTAAGCGTTACGCGGCTATGACGGTGAACTTCAACTCGGCCTATCGGGTGCCCAACTGCGTGAGTTATGTGCTCACAAGCGACATGGTAGCTGTTACCAACGGGCCTAACGCCGAGAACCGCCGTAACTACAAGTTCTTTGCCGACCCGTCGGTGCGTGGATGCCCTGAATGGTATGAGTACAAGGGTAGTGGCTATGACCGTGGACACATGGCGCCTGCCAACGATATGCGCTGGAGCCGTCAGTCGATGAGCGACTGCTTCTTGATGACCAACATCTGCCCGCAAGACCACGACCTCAATGGAGGCAGTTGGAATAAACTGGAACTCAAAATCCACGACTGGGCACGTACCCAGGGCAAGATTGTTGTGGCAACAGGGCCTATCTTCAATGGCACAAGCAGGCGCATTGGCAACAATGGCGACATAGTGGTGCCAGCAGGATTTTTCAAGGTGGTGCTCGACCCAAGCCGCAATCGGGCTATTGGCTTTGTCTATGCCAATCACGAGGGTGGTGGAGGTGTCGCACGCCACGCATGCTCGGTCGACGAGGTGGAGCGCATCACTGGCCACGACTTCTTCAGCGCCCTCCCCGACAACTTGGAGCAAGCCATCGAGAGCACCTTCAACTTCAACCAGTGGAACTGAGCGCCACGCTCAGCTCGAGGATTGAGGGTCGAGGATCGAGGATTGAGGGTCGAGGATTGAGGGTCGAGGATCGGGGATCGAGGATCGAAGGTCGAGGATCGAAGGTCGGGGATCAAGGATCAAGGATTCAAAGCGGTCCCCCGTGCTGCGACTCAGTCGCAGCCATTTAAAAATTAAAACTTTACACTTAACATCGAGATGGATACAATTTGCGCGGTTTCTACTCCCCACGGCATGGGGGGCATAGCAGTGATTAGAGTGAGTGGCGATGACGCTCTGGCCATTGTGCAACAGCGGTGGCAAGGCAAGCCGTTGAGCCAGATGGCGAGCCACACGGCCCACCTGGGGCACATCATTGACTCGCGGGGCGAAATCCTCGACGAGGCGGTGCTCACGCTGTTCCGCGCTCCCCACTCGTTCACTGGCGAAGACGTGGTGGAACTCTCGTGCCACGGTTCGATGTGGATTCAGCAGCAGGTGGTTGCCACGCTCATCGACGCCGGTTGTCGTGCCGCCACGGGCGGGGAGTTCACCCAGCGCGCTTTTGCTAATGGCAAGATGGACCTCTCGCAAGCCGAGGCGATTGCCGACGTGATTGCCTCGCAGTCGCGAGCCTCGCACCATGTGGCGATGAACCAGATGCGAGGCGCATTCAGCCGCCAGCTCAGCACTCTGCGCTCGCAGCTGTTGCAGTTTGTGTCGCTTATTGAACTGGAGCTAGACTTTAGTGAGGAGGACGTGACCTTTGCCGACCGCTCTCGCCTCACAACGCTGGCCACCGACATTAAAAACGTTATCGATTCTCTCGCACAGTCCTATCAGGCAGGAAATGCCATCAAGAACGGCCTGCCAGTGGCAATTGTGGGACCCACCAATGCCGGTAAGTCTACCTTGCTCAACACTTTGCTGGGCGACGACCGCGCCCTGGTGAGCGACATCAAGGGCACGACTCGCGACGTGATTGAAGACACCATCGTGATGGGTGGCACACTCATTCGATTCATCGACACGGCAGGCATTCGCCAGGCTACCGACGTGATAGAGAGCATGGGCATCGAGCGCTCGTTCAAGAAGATGGACGAGGCGCGCATTGTGCTGTGGGTGGTCGACGCGTCGGCACCGGTCGATGAGGTAGAGGAGTTTTATGTTCAGATTCAGCCGCATTGCCGCGACAAGGCGGTGATTGCTGTTGTCAACAAGGTAGATGCGGCAAGCGCCTTTGGCGTTGAGAGGGTGTTGCGCAAGCTCAACCACGGCATCATGACCATTCAGGTGTCGGCACGCGAAGGCTCTGGAATAGAGCGTCTTAAGCAGGAAATAATTGAAGCCACAGCACTGCCACAAGTGAGTGACGACAACGCAGTGATTGTCACCAACGCCCGCCACTATCATGCCCTTGTGCGCGCTAGCCAGGCGCTCAATCGCACCCTGCAAGGCCTTGAGAGTGGCCTCAGCGGCGACCTCCTGAGCCAGGACATTCGCGAGTGCATGCACTACCTGGGAGAAATCACCGGCGAAATCTCCACCGACGACATCCTAGGCGAGATCTTCGCCCACTTCTGCATCGGCAAGTGATATATTCCTATCGTTTTTAGCAGGAGCAGGTATTAATATTAGAGATTTATATATCCTTCTTGGTCATATCCTTTTCGATAATGCATGATGAGATTTATCAACTCTTGAAGCTCAGGAATGTCTGATGAGATACCATTATAGCGGTTATACTGTTCATTAAATCGTTTGCTAGACCCAAATTTTAAACGAGAAGCAATGTCTTCGGGTATAAGAAATGAAGAATGACTGCTGCCTAGATACTGCTGAAACTCCGACAGAAATATATGAATTCCTGCCAAATCGAAATCTCCAAAGTGAAGATAATGATTTGGAATCGACGTTAGCCATTTTCGGAGGTCAGTAGATTGCGGATATCTGGATACGAAAAGCGCTTTTATTGGTAATCCATGAGCTCGCAGGTATTTTTCGATGAACTCTCTCGTTTGGCGAATCATTCTGAAGTTCTCCATATTCTCAATGCCTATGACAGTGATGTCATTAGGAATTGTAAACTTCTCCCATTCAGTAACAAAAAGGAAACATCCTTTCATGGGATTTACCGAAAATGGCTCGTTGTCCAATTGGCACTCAATAGGTTCATAACTATTCACGGGGAACCCAGGGCATGAACGAACTGTTACTAACTTGGAATTGCCCGTTTTTGTTGCCATCGAAGCGCGAGAACTTGCGGAATTGACTTCCAACACGCGATAGCTTTCGTCTTTATCCATAAGATATTGCTGCAGGGCCTCGATGTTGCGAGCACGGTATGATTTCTTGGAGCCGTGAGCATCGACTATAAGTAACCCCTCTGTCATGAGTTCATCGACCAATTTGCTGCTCAACTTTGAACTGGCAACTTGCTTTCCTTCCAACAATGCTTGTAACGATACTGTTATTGCCATAGATAATGCTTATTTGATTGTTTTCATCAACTTCTCTACTACTGTCTTCACTCCCTTCTTGGCAAGAAG
This sequence comes from uncultured Prevotellaceae bacterium, assembly GCA_900318065.1. Classification (GTDB taxonomy): domain Bacteria; phylum Bacteroidota; class Bacteroidia; order Bacteroidales; family Muribaculaceae; genus Sodaliphilus. The sequence continues at coordinate 60,604 of ONIY01000007.1, read as the reverse complement.
GTAGGTGTATCTATAATCATATGGATTGTAAGACACTGGTGAACTGTTGATGAGATATATGTTGCGAGAATTAGCAAACTGCAAGATTCCCTTAATATTGCTAGGATGCAATCGTCCTATCTCGTCCATCATGCAATGTACAATGAAATCACCGCTCTTTTTAGAGGCTTTTTTCTTGAATACATTGATGAGCATGATGTTGACCATTGCTTTTACGAGAATATCAGTACCATCAGAGCCAACGTTGTTTATACGCTCTACCCAGTTGGTGTCGTTGTCATTTTCCTTCACACGGAACTGCAAGCGGAAAGTGTCTCCAAGCGAAACAGTTGCACGATTGAGCTCATTTTGCAACTGTCGAGAAAGGCTCTTCAGGTAGTCCACTACCTTTCGGTTCACCTCATTGTGATTGTCGCTAGAGAAAAGATTGAGTTGTCCAATAGAAAGAGCATTATCGGCAGTATAATCATGGATAGACATGAGTAACTGCATGAGTCTGTCGGACGATTCATTTACTCTTAACTCAATGCTCTTGATAACTCCAACAAAGTTTTTCTCTACAAAGTCACGATTGATATCTTGTATTACCCCATCCACATCCGACTTGCGTTTTACCAGTGCGCCAACTTCAGAAGAGATGCGCCCTAAGATGTCCTTATAATGTTCACTAGTGCGGCTGCGGAACTCTTCGATTTTGTTGTTGTCCATAAAGTCCTGCAAATCAACAGCAATCTGCAAATAATCATTGTCTGTTACAGGCATGGTATTAAAATGGAACGCATTCTGAGGTTTAAAGTTGCGATTGAAATTAACAACTGTGCCTTTTAGTGTGTCTATTGTTTCACGCTTCTGATTAACTGTTCCTCTCAGAAGGCTCAACAGCTGCTGGCAATCCTGGTTTGTCTCTATTGTCTTGTCGTCTGAAAGAAAAGAATCTGGCATCAGATGCTCGTTTTCCACCATTTGATGATAAAGACTGAGGCCTTCTCGCTTGTGTGTCAACTCCCTAATGACTTCGTTGTGGCGTTTCTCCAATTCCTTGCGTTTATTCTCTATTCGTTCTTGTTTGTCTTTATAACGTTGGCTAGATGTGGTGAGTTTTCCCTCAATGATATTGATGGCATTCTTTATGTCAGGTTCCTTAGCAAAAAGATTTTGTTCTGCATTGCAATACTCGACAACAATTGAACGCTCTTCGTCAATCTTTGTTAGCTGAGCCGACAATTCCTTCAATGCTTTGCGGTATTGTTCTAGCAGGTTCACATTAATATTTTTGCCCGCTAGCTCTGCTTTCTGTTGTTCTTCAAGTTGGGCTATTTGGTCATAAAACTCTCTATTTTTAATAAAAGTTTCTGAATTCAATGTTTCTTGGAATGCGATTAATTGTTCGTCAAGAGCTTTTGATGATTTGTTGAAAGAAGTATTCAGCTCTTTGAGATCCCTATTATTCTTGGCTTCTTTTTTCTTGCGAGTTTCTTTTTCTGATTCCACTTTTAATAGTGCTTCATTGAATGCACGTTTGCGAATATCTTTTTCCTTTTTAATAAGTTCCAGCTCATCCATCTCTAGTTTATGCTGCTTGTTCTGTATATCCTGCCGTTTGTTGGGAATCTGTTCTTCCTCAACTTTCAATGATGTCGCTTTCTGACGAAGCGGGTTAAGCTTTGCCGAATACTTCTTGCTCAATGTCGATATCGAATCCTGAAGAGAAATTGGCAATTGTGTGAGTTGGCGATTAATCTGTTGCAGGCTTTCTTCCAATATTTTCTTTTCAGCTCTATACTCGTCGGGTGTGCGATGCGTTGAGTCGACATTATCTAAATTTATTCTTACACCAAACAGACTGCCAGATACTGCATCCAATTGTGGTTCCAATCCTTCGGCATACAGAATTCTCTCTTCGTCAACCACCTTTCCTATTGTGTTTTCCCAATTATGGGCATTCTCACAAAGCCACTGATAAAGAGAGCCGTCAAGATGTGACAATATTTCATTGATTTTGGCAATCTTTTTTTGGCATTGTTCACGTTCATCATTAAGACGTTTCTGCTCTCGTTGGGATGCTTGTCTTAGGCCGTCCTCTTTCATCTCATATTCGGCGGTTACCTGATCGATTTGGCTTTTTATTGCTTCCTGCTTTGCCGCATTCTCTTTTTCTGCTACATCCAACTGCTGCAGTTGTTCTATAAGTTTTTTGATATCATTAGCCTTAGGATGCCACCGCTGCAGGTCCTTCAATGCACTTTCGGCATGATGCTGTTGAATCATCAACGCCTGTAAGCGCTCATCTGACTCGTGTCGCCAGTTAATGAATTCTTTCATAATAAGGTCACGGTCTTTGGTGCGTTTTGTTTCCAGTATCGAGCGCTCATGTTGCAGGGTTTCTTGTTTCTTGTTGAAAGCCTCTTTTTGTGAGTTCTCAAATGCCTGGCGAGCATTCTCCAGTTTTCCTTTAGCTAGATTGTATTTTTCCTCGATTGACTTATGTGTTGCCAACAGGCCATCCAAAAGGGTCTGTTTGTTGGCTCTTTCATTCTTGATGGCAACCTCACGATTGGCAAGTGCGAGTTTTTCTTCAATGTCAATAGAGCTAAATCTCTTTCTTGCTGATGATATCTCTCTAAGTTTACTTTTCTTTGCTCCGAGGTCTTGATTGAGAGAGTCTTTTTCTTTCTCATATTCGGCAGAGATTTTGTCCTCACGTTGCTGCTCCTTCTCAATACTCATTTTCATTTCGGTGGCTTCGGCATCCAGTAATGGTATCTTTTTCTCACTTTCGGCAACAGCATGGTTCAGCATTCGCCATATATCTTGCAACTGCTGATTCAGCGCAACAACCTTTCTTCCCTGCTCGGCAATCTTCAAAGCTTGTTGGCGTACAGGGAAAATGCCCTCGCGTGTTTGTCGGAACCAGCAGTCTATCTCGTCATATTCGCGTTCAAAATTTGTTACCAGTCGCCTATAGCTTTGAAGGTCTATTGGCAAATCTTCATCGGCCATGGATTGTATGATTGTGTTCTTCACAAAGTCGGCGTCTAGTTTGGTGTTAAGGAACACATTCTGAATGCTTCTTGGGATATTTTGATAGTTGGTGCTCTGTACTAGTGCATAGCGCGTGTATTTATGATCACGAGTATTGCCGAAGATAATATCTTTGAACATGACTCCAGAATCTATTCGTGCCGACACAGCCACATTCTTGCCGATGCGTTCACGTATCTTTATCCAGTCGCTCAATACCTGATTGTTGTCGTCGATAAGCCATTCTTGATGATATGGCGCATCAATGAAACGCCATGATGCGCGTCCCTGGTATCGGCTAACCAATATTGTATAAGCGCTATTATCTCGCATTACCTCATAGAGGATGTGAGAGTTGGAGTGGCGAAAGTAGAATTCATCAAAAGACTTTTGCCCTGATTGAAGACCCAGGTGAAGCTTGTTAGCATTATAGAAAAACAGCAATGCTCTCAGTATGGTGCTTTTGCCAACACCCTGGTTCCCAGTAAAATGCACATTGCCATCCAGGGAAATCTCAGCGCGTGAAATATTGGCACTATTGAGAAAGATAATTTTATTCAGGTATTTCATTTTCGTTGGCTATTTGAATCATGTTCACTAATTCCTCGACATATCGGAATGCCGAAGTGATTTTATATGTCTCGTCCTGATCGTTGATGCACTCGGCAAATTTCATGCTTTGCATCTCTTGAAGCAGTTTATTCACAATCTCAGTATTGGAACCAGTACCATATTTCTTGTATAGATGACTTGCTTTCTCTTTAAGTTCTATGTCTAGGCTAATTTGTTCTATCAGATGGCTCTTTCGGAACTGATAGCCTGCTGTAAATGACTGATTATAGCACTTCAAGAAGTCTAGATAGTCGAGCCATTTGGAAAAACTCTCCAACTTTTGCTCTATTGACTGTTTCCCTTCCCCAATTCGTGAGAAATAGAAATAACCGTTGCCAGTCTCCAACTGTAGACCTATCTCCTTGAAATAGAGAGTATAATCATCCAAATTCTCTTCAATGTCCTCATACAAATGGCGGATTGAAGAATCTGCACTATCAACCGAGAGAAATTCTCCGCGGCTCAATCGCTCGTATATTATTTGAGTGTTATTTCGCATAAATGATGGGGTATTCGATGTTTTTATAAGTTGAATATTCTTTGGTAAATCTACATTCGTCGGGATGCAAGGTGACTAACTGGCAGAAAAGGGCAGCATGATCTTCTATGTTACGCTTGCTATTATAATTATACCTAAGTATGAATTCGAATAGATTATAACTTGATGCAGCAAAAGCATTCCACACTTCTGTGGGATCTATCTGCTCAAGTTGTCCAACATGGTCTTGTAAGTCCTCATCTGTTAAGGGTTCTGCTTCGGCCCTAGCTGTTTTCTGTATGCCATTTCGTTGAGCTATTCGTCTTAGAACCTGAACTATTTGGTCGTTCTCTCTCAGCATTTCTAAAGAGAGCCGGACTTTATTGTATTGGCGAGATTCCATCCATAGAGGATTTCTTTCTTCCAATACTTGAATAATATTTGTATCAGTCTTGATGAGAAGTTGGTCCTGTAGATATTTCAATTTTCTGATTTTCTTAAAGAGTTGATTCTGCTGATCAATCTGATTGATGTAAGTTATTATCTGCCTGTCTATTTCCATCAGAGCATGATAAGCTTCCACAAAGTCATGCCTCACATCACTGCATGTTTGGGCCATGTGAGGGTCGTTTGCCATGAGAAAGAAGGCTTGTTCATTATCCATCAGTTTCTCGCATTCGCGTATCATTTCACGAATGCTGTGACTCTTCTCATCAAGATTCTGTAGTTTCTTCTTTTTGATGATGTAGTTGGGTTCTTGCTTGTAAGTATTGTCCATGTTGCGTTTCAAGTCCACAACATTCTTTAGTGTTCTAAAACCTGTCTTCTTCAGTAGCAACCGAACTCTGTCTTGATATCTGGCTTTTCGATTGACATTAGTCTCTTGTAGGAAATATCCTATATTTTCTTTTAGTGTGTCAATGCATTCCTGGACACTTAGTACACTGATTTGTTCGTTTACATTTAGAATCTCTTCAAAGAAATTCAAATAGTCACTTTCAATCTCTAGTGAATTATCTGTTGCAACTAGCACACCATAGTCCACAAGTTTTCTGAGCCGTGCTTCATTTCCACCCACGAAATCCAATGCCAGTGCTTGCGGAAACTTCATTAGTTTTCGCTTCTCAAACATCTCACTTAGCAATCTGTGCTCGCCTGAGAGAGTCTTGGTTACTTCTTCAATTGTCCTAAAATGTTTCAGTACATCCATGGCGTCGCTATATAGTGTTTTAAATGGCTTTTATGAAGAATGCCTCATTGAAAGGTATTATCTCGTGGTTCTCATAGTGGTCAATCCATGCCTTTTCTTCATGGCTCAGTTGTGAGAGTTCTCGCGATGTCTTTGACCCCAAATTGTTGCATATGGTGTCCAGTACATTTAGTTCGGCCTCGGTGAACATGGTTATGTCGGGTTCGTTAGACGCAATTAGCACACTACCAACGAAGTCTCCTGCCTGACACAGTTCTTGCCTAACCTCTTGGAATTCGCTATAAACTCTTTCCCATCTTTCTGGCACTGGTCCAAAGTCTATGGCGCGATAAGATAGGCCTGTCATGGCCATGCCACGTTCTCTGTATGATACAAAATCTATATAAAACAACAATTTGTTCATTTTAGTACACCACACGTCCTTGCACCTGTTTAATACATATAGCATAATGTTCTTGAGCCTGTTCAATGATAGTTGTGCATAACCATTGTCGGCTCCACGAAGGGTGCTGAAAATTCTTCTCGCCTCATACTGTTCCATTTTGTAAGACACCCTGTTGGAAATAATGGTTTTCACCTTGCTGATGATTTTCTCGTATTCAGGCACCGATAATTCGTTTTTGGAGCTTTCCACCATCTCTAGCATCACTTTAGGATTCATAATAGAGCGTATCATTCTGCCATTAGATACATTAGGCACCTCTCCTTGCTCATACAAGCGATATTGATTAATGCCAATGCCAAGAATCAGTGACATCTTGGCGGCACTGATCCCATATCGTTGTCGTGCAGCAATAATCTCGTCGGTGTATGGAATTCCATATTTTGCCCGATATTGATTGGTTATCTGAATGAATCCAGCAGTATCACTCTCATCGTCGGTAAACTGTTCGCCAGAATCTTCACAAAGCCATGAGATGTGCTCATATTTATACTGTTCTCCACGGAAGTTCCATGTACGTTTCTCGTACACTCGTTTCATCTCTTTACCTGTAAATGGACTCTTCATGTTTATTCCTCCTCAACTTTAAACGGGTATATCAATGGACGTTCTGCCAAATGGAATGAAATGCAGATTGTTTGGCATCCAACACCTCCTAACATTATTTTGATATATACTTCACGTCCTTTTATATCTTTGCCAAAGACCCACATTTCTCCGAGTTTGTTCAATTCATCCACAACTGGTCCTTGTACATAATCCTCAACAATAAGGTTTTCAATTACCACCCTTCTGTAGGATGGGACGATTTCAAGCTCTTCGAGTGCCTTTTGGTTCTTCCCTCGATCATCTCGATAGATGATGCCAAAGACTCTCGTTTTCTCGTGAAACTGATTCAAAAATTTTTGAACTTCTTCTTTTGTAATCATTTCTTTCTTGTTTTTCAGTTGCAAAAATATAAAATTAAGCTGAAATATGCAAAATTTTCAACTATAAAGTTGTGTTTTTGCTATTTGCCTTGCTTTATACACTTTCTGAAGAAAAGTTTCCCTAAGGTCCACTATAACGACACCTATAGCTTGAAACAGGTCTTGGCGAGCGAGGTGAGTTGCTCGGCGGTGAGATTGGCAATGCCTGTCTTTTCTATCAAGGAGAAGGCTTCTTTGTTCTTGCCTATGATGTACTTGCTATCTTTGCCGTCGATGGTGGCAAAAAGGTGGTAGTTCTCGTTGTAGGCCTGCTCAACACGTATATTGGAAACGGAATGTCAGTTTATAGTCGTTTGTGGCATGCTGGTTTCTTCTTTCCATTCTCCCCATGCCTTCAGGTTGTCGATGATAGTTGTCTCAACCCTTCCAGTACATTCTTTTGAGACACCGTACTTTAGTGCGATGCTGCGGAATTGTTTCAACGACTCAACAACGTCATTGATGATGGGATCTGGGCGGCGTATGCCGTTGTCGCGGGCAAACTGAATTACGTCATTGCGAGTGGTGTTGCGCAGTTTTGTCCTGATATACATGCAATGATCTTCATTTGGAAGGTAGCCACCTGTGTCAATGATATATGTGATGTCGTAGGCTGGCGCCAAACGCCAAGTGCCATCTTCGCTCATCATAAACGAGAAGTTCTTGTTGTGGTCGTCGGTGTTGTTGGCAAGAATGTTGAAGACCATTCTTCTGAACACCTCTTGACAGTCGGCTTCGGGGAGGTGGAGTTTACGGCACACTGCTATCAACCGCTCATAGCTTGCTGCATCAGGGTAGATGGCAGCTAATGTCTGAGTGTGTATTTTCTTTTCACCATAACGGTCAAAACGCTTAGTGATGAAATGGTTGTTGCCATCAACTGTGTACAGTTCAGAAGGCATCATTTGAATGCCTGCCTTAATGGCCAATTCATAATAGGTCATCTCCAGTTCTGCAGAGCTGTATTTGGTGTTACCGAACTTCAACAGATAATAGTCATAGTCTTTTAATCCAGAGATTTGGCCACTCCTTATCTCGCCATTATTGCGGTTAATGGCAATGATGGCTTTGGGTTGACGGCCTCCGGCAGAGGTGACTACTGTTAATAACGACTGCATCGTGATAGATTCATCTGGCAAGATGCGCGGGATTTTTACTCTTCAGTCAGAATAAATGCTGATTCTCAGCAATTTGTTTCAGTTCAACTCACGTTACTTGAGGATTTCCTGGGCCATGTGGCGGCCGGCGTTGTAGGCCTTCTGGAGGTCGTCTTCCCAGTGGGCGTCGCGGTATTGCCGCTTGGCTTCTTCAGAGAATCCTGCGAGCTCGTAGCGGTCGTAATTCTTCACTTGGTAGGTGTTGTAGGCAATGAGGTGCTCAGGCTCACCCAGTGCCGCTGCGATGCAATACTGCATCGAGCCGTAGCCCTGGCTGTTGTTGCGCTCGCTGGTGCCATTCATGGTCTCGATGAGCAGCACGGGCATCTTCTTGGGGGCTGTCATGCTGTAGTCGTTGTAGGACAGCCAGGGGAATGCCAGTCGCTCCAGGAAGGTGCGCATCTGGCCCGTCACGTCGCCAAAGTAGATGGGCGAGCCCAGCACGAGCCCGTCGGCTTGGGCAATCTCTTCGAGCACAGGAGAGAGGGCGTCCTTGAACTTGCAAACGTTGGACGCCTTGCCCTTGATTTTGCATGCCATGCACGACATGCAGCCCTTGTAGTCAAGGCCGTAGAGGCGCACGGTTTTCACCTCAATCTCGCTGCTCACCGACGAGGCTCCCTCGGCAAACTTCTGGAGCATCGATGCTGTGTTGAAGGTCTTGCGTGGCCCTCCGTCAATAACTATAATTTTTTTCATGATTTGTAAACGATTATAGAGTGAAAATTATTGTGGATTAATTAGTTAAGTCTTTGCTCTTGTGGCTTGGGCATGTTGTCCCAGTAGGAGTGCAACTCGGCGATGATGTCGTCATAGTCCTGCATGGTGAATTGCCTGTCGCCCATTTTCATGATGGTGAAGTCGATGCCTCCAAACGAGCGGCCCACGCCGGTGTCGCTAAAGCCGTTGCGCGAGTAGAAATCGTGGCGGCGACGACGCACAGCCTGGTTTTCACAAGCCTGCTCGGGGTCTTCCATGTCGAGGATGTTGTTGCACTGCTTATATTTCGCAATGAGCTGTGAGAGAATTGTTTGCCCCACGCCCTTGCCGCGCAGTGGTTCGGGCACGGCAAAGTACCAGAACCAGTTAAACGACTTGCGCGGATAGACGATAGTAAAACCCATCAGCGCATCGCCGTCGTAGTAGGCGGTAAAGTCAAGTGGCATAGTGTCAATCAGTTGCATCAGGTCGTCCCAGGGAATCTGTTCTTCCTGGGGGAATGCTGTCTCATAAAGCCGTCGCAACTGCTCGGTGGCATTGGTTTTATTTATTGGTTTCTCGATAATCATTCTTGCTTGCTTTTATCGGCTGAACTCAATTATAGCGCTCGTCTCGGTGCCGGTTAGTAGCGAAACAATTATTGTGTCGCCGTTGTCATAAACTGTGGGCGTTAGCTCGTCGCCCAGCTTGGCGGGAACGCGATATTCCATCCTCATGCCCTTGACCACGAAGTCGCTGGGCAGCAGTTCCATAGCGATGCGCACGTAGCAGGCATTGTTCATGTGCTTATTGTAGTCGATGTCGGCGCGCATCACCGGCACTGGTGGGTGAGCTACGGCGCTTTCCTTAGGCACGATGATGCGGCGGTCGCGGTAGTGCATCTCCTGCTGTGGGTCGATGGCGATTGACGCAATAGTGGCATCATCAATGCGCTTGAGTTTGCCAGTAGCCAGGTCGACAAAGGCTCCCATGCTCCACGTCTTGAAGCAAGGCTCGCCTTGAGCGTCGTAGATGAACGTGTTGCGGAAGCCAAACATAGGCTTCACCTCATAGACCGATGTTGTCACCGTGAGGTCTTCTTTAAACTCGGGTAGTCTCACCACCTCTACTTGTCGCGTGGCAAGCAGCTGGGTCATGTTTTGCTGGGCGAAGTAGTGCTTCACCGTGGGCTCGCTGTCAATCCACATCTCGGAGCAGTCTTGCATCATCTGCAGTGCCGAGAACAGTTTGAGCCTCCCATTGCTGTCGCAAGTGCTGGTGGTGACTTTATATTTTAGGCTGTACATTAAATAAAAAATAATTATTGTATCAAGGTTTCCACAAGTGTAGTCCCTCGGCAGTTGCAATAGAGTTTATTAGGTTCAGTGTCTCTTCGTTGTGACCATAAAAGGTCATGTAATGGTCATCGCCAGTGATGTCGATCAACGATTGTGAGCCATCAAGCAAGATGCTTAGTGGTTGTCTCGACATCACCATTTCCTCAAGTTCTTGGGGGGTGGGGTTGTCGAGGTGTTTGTCGGTTGCTGCCAGGCACACTGTCAGGTCCTTATAGCAGTTGAGCTTGAGCAGCACGTTTGCAAATCTGCGGTCAATAATCCCGCGTTGCGGTTCGCTCAAGAAGTACTGTTCAATCTTGAAGTACTGTCCCTCACCGTCTGCTGGCACCTGCTTGGGCAAGATGTCGATAATACAGTAAGGCAGTGTGTGGAGGCGGTCGATTGCGTCAAAAGGACTCATCTATTTCTCGCCTCTCACGGCTTTTGGTGTCCAGTTGATGAAGAATTGCAGCACTTTGTCCTTGTGGTAGCTCTTGCCTTCCTCGAGATAGCTGGAGTCCTGGATGTGAATCACATTGCCTTTCTCGTCGAGCACTACAAAGACTGGGTATCCAAACCTGCCGGGGTTGCCCAGTCGCTTAAGCATGGCCTTGTCGCGCGCCTCGTCCTTCGACTGGTGCGGGTTGTAACTCACGTGGATGTAGACGTAGTTCTGGTTGATGTATTGGTTGATCTCTTCATCGTCGGTGATGAACTGTGCAAACTTCAGGCACCATGGGCACCAGTTGCCACCCACCTGGCAAATCACATACTTGCCCTGCTCATTGGCCTGGGCAATCGCTTTGTCGATTTGCTCCATGGGGTCGATGTCGTCGTTATACACTTTCTTCAACTGGGCATGAGCAGCGTTGCTCAGTGTGAGCAATGCGAGGATAAATGCTATGAAGGTTAATCGTTTCATTGGTACTTGGTGAAATTATACTTGTTTCTAAACTCGGTTTTCTTCTCTTGGCTCAGACTGGTGAAATAGGCTTTCCAGCCTGGGCAAAAGTTGATGTGCCAGCGCCAGAAGCGGCCTAGCGCCGACTTGGGCTTCTTGTCGTAGTGAGCCCGGAATTTGCAGTTCTCGCAGGGATATGCCATAGTTGTGGTTTTGCTAAAATAATGCGTAAAGGTAGAGGATTTTATCGAATTTACCAAAAAAGACAATGTTTTTTGCGCATAAGTGCACGTATTTTGTAATTTTGTGGTCAAAAAAATTATTAGTACCTATGGCAATAATCGAGATAACATCGCTGGAGCAGAGTGGGGTGGAGGTGTTTGGCACTTTGACCGAGGCGCAGTTGCGCAACCGCCTCGAGCCCGAAAAGGGCATTTTTATTGCCGAGAGTCCCAAGGTGATTGACGTGGCGCTTAGGGCTGGCTATGAGCCTCTTGCGCTGCTGTGCGAGCGACGTCACATCGAGGGTGACGCGGCAGCCATCATTGAGCGGTGTGGCGATATTCCCATCTATACTGGTGAGCGCCAACTGCTGTCGCAGCTCACGGGCTATGTGCTCACTCGCGGCGTGTTGTGTGCCATGCGGCGCCCATTGCCCAAGACGGTTGAGCAAGTGTGCCGCGATGCCAGCCGTGTAGTGGTGATTGACGGTGTTACCGACACTACCAACATTGGCGCCATCTTTCGCTCGGCGGCAGCCTTGGGCATCGATGCCGTGTTGCTCACGCCCACCTCGTGCGACCCGTTGAACCGCCGCGCCGTGAGGGTGTCGATGGGCTCGGTGTTCCTTGTTCCTTGGACTTGGCTCACCTCACCATTGCAGAGTCTCAACTCGCTGGGCTTCAAGACTGTGGCGATGGCGCTGACCGATAAGTCCATCCCTCTCGACGCCCCTGTTCTCGCCACTGAGCCACGACTGGCTATAGTGATGGGCACCGAGGGCGACGGCCTGCCACAGGAGACCATTGCCAGCACCGACTATGTGGTGCGCATCCCCATGAGCCACGGCGTTGACTCTCTCAACGTCGCAGCCGCCTCGGCAGTGGCATTCTGGCAACTGCGACGTGATAGGAGTGGATAGGAATGGATAGGAATGGAGAGGAATGGGTAGGAATTGCTAATAGTGAATAGGATATTGATTACAAGCTCACTACCTTGACGGTGCTGCTTGAGGAGTTGCCTTCCTGGTTCACCTGAATCTGCACGGGGATTCTCTCTTTGAGTTCCTCAATATGGCTGATAATGCCCACCTGGCGGCCAGTGGCATTGTGCAGTGTGCGCAAGGTGTTGATCGCCTTCTGCAGCGGTTCTCCACTCAGCGAACCAAATCCCTCGTCAATGAAGAGCATGTCTACCCGAAGTTGCTGGGCAATGTCGCTCAGTGCCAGCGCCAGCGCCAGCGACACGAGGAAGCTCTCGCCACCCGAGATGGTGCTGGTGGCTCGCAGGGCATATCCCTGATAGGCATCGACGACATTGATGACCGCCGAGCCTGGTTGTATGTTGAGGGTATACCGGTCGGAGAGGGTGTGCATGTAGTAATTTGCCGACTGGATAAGGTTCTCGAGGATGTAACTCAGAGCGATGGTGCGAAAATTCTTGCCCGTTCGGTCGCCAATGAGGTTGTTGAGACGTTCCCATTGCTGGTATATTCCCTTCCGGCGGTCGCTCTCGACTATGAGTTCATGCTGCTTCTCCTTGTTGGTGGCATCGTTCTTGAGCAGGAAGTTCAGGCCGCCAACTTTCTCGCCTAATTCAAGAATCTCACCATTGATTTCATTAAGTTTTGCTGTCAGCGACTCAATGGTATCGTTCTCGTCGAGTTCTGGCTTGTTGATGCGATGAGTTTCCAGTTCATTCTTTTTAAGCTTGACAGCAGCCTCGCAGGCAACCACTCTGTCCTTGTCTCTCTGGAGCTGCTGCTGCAGTTGTGCGATGTCTTGCCGGCTGTGTACGGCGAGCTGGGTAAGGCGCTCGGTGGTATAGGACGGATGCTGCTCGACAAACTGTGCGAGATTGTCGCCAAGTTTCTTGTGGGTGTTGGTAGTGCTATCGATTTGTTGCTGAGTGGCAGCCACTTGCGAGCGCAGTGTGCCAGCCTTGGAGAGCAGGTTGGCAATCTCTCGCGCAGGAAGGTCTTGAGCTTCTTTGAAAGATGGCACAAGGCCAACAATCGCGTTGAGTGACTCCTTGACATTCTCATGTTCTTGCTTGAGATTGTAGAGTGTAATCTGCAGGTTTTTATGTTTCTCAACCAGCGACTTGTAGTCTGTTGCCAATTTCTCCAGCTCAAGTGCAAACTCCTGAGTTTCGGTCTTCCAGTTGTGCTGCCAGGTGGTGTCGCCGAGCATGCTGGAGATATTCTCGCTCAGGTCCTTGACTTGCTTGTCATTCTCGCTAATCACACGGCGGCTCTTGTCGATGTCGTTTGTGCACTTGGTGATAGCTTCGCTTGCTTTGTCAAGGTCCTGCTTGGCCTTGTCAAGTTCTTTGCGTGCGTTATCGCGGTCTTGCAGAGCCGTTCCCGCTTTTCTTTCGAGATCCTCGGCATGGGCGAGTTTTGTCTGCAGCTCGGCATTCTCGGCATCGAATTTCTGCTTTTTGTCTTCAAGCAGTTGAAGGGTGTTGTCATTAACCGTTGTTATGCCGCACTGTGCGCATGCCTTAACAAGCTGTTTTTCCTGATTTTCGAGGTAGGTCTTTGCGGTGTTGAGCTCTTTCAGAACTTGTGCCTTTTGGTGTTCTTGTGCCTTGATGTTGGCATCGCAATGATTGTAGTTGTTTGTTGCTTCGTCGAGTGCATCTTGCGCTTGCTTGAGATCGTTGTCGGCAGCGATGAAGAATCTGTTTATCTCGTCCTCATGTGGCAGGGCGTGGGTTATCTCTCGCTGGCACACGGGGCACTTGTCGCCAATTTTGAGCTTGGAACGGATGTCCTTGGCCCACTGCTCAACGCTCTCGCGCAACTTGTCATAGGTTTCTCGTTTAGAGTTCAGCGCGATGGTCGCTTCTTGCTTTGCCTGCTTGAATTTCTCAAGCTTTGCTCTGAGGTCATTGATAATCTCGTCAATGTCGTTGAGAGCATCACGCTTTTGCTCCACCTGTTGCCTGCCCGTGTCGCGGTTTTCAAGCACGAGTTTGGCAGTTTCTATGTTGTGAAGGGTGTCGTTGACCTCATTGGCTCTATTACGCAGTTGAGCGATGTGGCATTCCTCAAGCTCTTTCACAAGACTGGCGTGAGAGTCGTGCAATGTCTTGTGGACATCGTCTTTGGCTTTGTGCTCTCTCTCGGCTTTTTCCTTGGCGGTTTTCAGTTTGCCCGAGAGCAGGGCGTTGGCTCTATCAATGGCTTCGTTCTCCCTGGCAATCGCTTGGTTGCAGTTGTGCAGAGTGTTGAGTTTCTCGTTGATGGCAAGCTGCTGGTCGAAAATGTTCTTCTTGTCGTTTTGCTCGTCAATCATGGCCTGTTGCTGGCTGAGGGTGTCGCGACACCTGTCGATGTTTTGCGACATGGCACGCTCGCCCTGCTTGTAGGTGGCGAAAGTGTCGAGGTGGTGCCGCATTTCTTCCTCAAGCGTTTTGAGTGTCTGTGCCTGAGTGTTGCGATCTTTGAGCCAGGATCTTGCCTCGATGGTGGCGTTCCAGTCATTTACAAGCGACTCTTGCTGCTTGAACTCGTCGCTCTGTACCATCTCTTGTGCTTCGCTTAGCTGCGTTGCGGCGGTGGTGGCCTCGGTGGTCTTCTTGGTCAACTCCTCGAGCCATGTTTTCTTGTCATTAACCTCCTTCTGACGCTTGACCAGCTTTGCGTTCTCGGCATTGAGCTTGCTGATATTGCCCTGTATTTCGGCTATTTTCTCGTCGCTCAAGATTTCCATCTGGTTGACGCGCTCCAGGGCTTTGTCGTAATCGTCTTTTTTTGTTTTGGTGATTTCAAACACCTTGGCGCCAATTTTGGAATAGATGTCAATGCCAGTGATTTTCTCAAGGATGGCACACTTGTCATCGTCCTTGCTGTTGAGGAACTTGGTGAACTCACCTTGTGCCAGCATTGTGGTGCGGCAGAACTGGCTGAAATCAAGGCCGATGGCTTTGCTGATTTCTTCTTTGATTTCGTCTATCTTGTTGAGTTGCTTGTTGTCTTCAACAATGGTGAGGAACCACTTTCTGCTTCGCAGATTCAACGCTCCAGTTACTTTCTTGTAGGCTCTGGCGACGGTCCAGAACGACTCGTAATGCTTGCCGTTGCTGCCCAGGAACCACAGTTTTACCCATCCCTCGGCGGTGTTGCGTCGCAGCAGTTGGAGTTGGCTTGAGGTGGAGATGTCTTTATCGTTTGGGTCTTTGCCCTCGATATTTGTGTTGTTCAGCCTGGGAGTGTTGTCAAAGAGTGCCAGGCAGATGGCGTCGAGGATGGTCGATTTTCCCGACCCCGTCTTTCCTGCAATCAGAAACACCTCGCTCTGGGCAAGAGGCTGCTCCTCAAAGTTTATCTCGGCATCCTCTATCGATGCTATGTTGTGGATGTTGAGTTTGAGTATCTTCATATCCTTTCTTCTTGTTGCAGTGCCTGGAGCACTTCGTTAAACATTTCCTCCATTGTGCTGTCGAAGGGGGTGCCAGTATAGGCGGCATAGCGCTTGGCGATGTCGATGGGCTTGATTTCCTGAAGTTCCTGTACCGTGAGGGCTTGCGACTGCTCGCGCTCGCGCTCAGGCCGCTTGGTGTTGATGTGGCACAGCCGGCATTGCTTGTCGGCAGCGAGAGCGCGTGCCTCGTCAAGTGCGCCATGAGGCAGAGTGTCTTCAACCATCACATTCAGGCGCACGTAGGCTGGATTGTCGTTGGGGAACTTCTCGAGCAATTCTTTCACCTCATCCCATGTTGCGGTGCCCTGGGTGGGGAGGTTGACGAGTGGATGGGGATTGTTGATGGCTAGGGGCTCTACCTGTGGCTCGTCGCCGTGGTGGTCAATGTCGACAATCGAGATAGTGTGCTCATAGGTCTCGTCGAAGCTCACTGCCAGTGGTGTGCCGCTGTAGCGCATGCGGTGACCGGTGTCGTGAATGAACTGCGCATGGTGTATGTGTCCCAGTGCCAGGTAGTCGTAGCCTGTGCCCAGCGCCTCGTGAGGCATGCTGTCGATGCCTCCCACTGTCTTCTCGCTGCCGTCGTCATGGCCCTTGTAGCTGCAGCCGCTCACGGTGGTGTGTGCCATCATCACCACGGGCAGTCCCTGGGTGTTGCGCTCGCTCACCAGGTCGAGCAGTTGCTGGAAGAATCCCTCGGGGATGATGCGCTCATAGGCGTAGGGCACTGCCACCACCCATCCCTTGCCAGGCACCTCGATGATGTGGTTCTCGGGGTGTTCCTTGTCGATGTTTCCTATCACATGCACATTGTGGGCAAGCCAGGGCGCTTGGTAGATCTCGTGCCTGGAGCCGCTGTCATGGTTGCCTGCGGTGACCACGATGGTCATCTTGGGGCATGCCTGGTGCATCGCCACGATGGCGTTGGCAAACATAGTCTGCACCGCTGCGCTGGGCTGTGAGGTGTGGTACACGTCGCCACTGAGCACCATCAGGTCGGGCTGTGTGTCCTTGATAATTCTCTCAATCTGACTGAGCATCGACATCTGCTCCTCGCTGCGGTCATAGCCATAAAGCACATGCCCCAGATGC
Source organism: uncultured Prevotellaceae bacterium (assembly GCA_900318065.1). Lineage (GTDB taxonomy): Bacteria > Bacteroidota > Bacteroidia > Bacteroidales > Muribaculaceae > Sodaliphilus. The sequence continues at coordinate 44,038 of ONIY01000007.1, read as the reverse complement.
CAGTCACTAGTGTGTAAAATCTTCATTTTTAGTTGTATCAGTTATCAGTTATCTGTAATCAGTAGTCCGTTTTTCCGGGGTATCCGGGTTGTCCTGAGGTTCCGGAAGTTCCGGGGTATCCGGGGCATCCGGGAGAGTTCGGAGGCGAGCTTTGTCCTTTGTCCTTATTTTGCTCTAAACGCCTCCATTATCACGGTGGGGCGGTGGTTTTGGAAGGCTCCCAGTGGGTAGTGGCCTTCGGCTTCGGGTGCCCAGTAGAACACGCCGGGGCAGTTGCCGCCGGTGCGGTTGCGTGCGGCGTCTATGAGCTTGGTCATGAAGGCTTTGCCTGCCTCGGGGCGGCGTGCCTCATAGCCTGTCTCCACTATCATCACTGGGCAACGGTATTCCCGGGCCAGGGTGTTTATGTTCTCTATCACGCGCTCGAGGGTCTCGTCCTCGCTCTTGGTGAGGCCCGCCTCCATGTCCCAGTAGGGGTAGACGCTCACGCCTATCATGTCATATTGCGCATGGTATTTCTTGAGGCCGTTGAAGATGGTGTGGTAGCGGTCGATGTCGCAGGCAGCGTCGAGGTGGACGATGCAGGTGGCATTGGGGTACACCCGCTTGGCGGCGCGATAGCCTGCCTGGGTGAGGCCGGCATACTGGCGCATGTTCTCGGGCGTGTGCGCCATGGGCCACAGGAAGCCGTTGGTGGTCTCGTTTCCTATCTGTATCCACTTCACGTCGATGCCTCCCGCCTTGAGCAGCTTGAGGGTGCGGGTGGTGTGGCGTGCCAGGGCGCGTTTCATCTGGCGGTAGTTGTAGTTTTTCCACTTGGCGGGGATGTTCTGCTTGCCTGGGTCGGCCCACCAGTCGCTGTAGTGGAAGTCGATCATTATCGCCATGCCCTGGTCCTGGGCGCGGCGAGCCATGGCAAGCACGTCGTGCATGTCGCACAGGCCGTCCTTGGGGTTTACCCACACGCGGAATCGCGCCGCGTTGAGGCCCAGCTCTCTCATGAGGGTGATGTTGTCGCGCTCCTCGCCAGCCTGGTTATACAGCTTCACGCCGCGGCGCTCGAGTTCACTCGTGCCGCTGATGTCGGCACCGAGCCAGAATTCCTGTGCCCACGCGGCCATGCCGAGAAGGCAAAAAAGCAGGGTTAAGATGCTCTTTTTCATAATCATAATTATTTCTTGACACAAATATAACAAAATTAGACAACTTGTGCAAGTTTTGTGACGGAAAAAGTTTTCAACACCCAAGAAAAAAATGACCGTTTTGTGTTGACTATTAGATTATTTTTTGCTATTTTTGCCCAATTATTCTAAGCATTCAGGCAAACTAAAAGAGTATCAGATTATTAGAAAAGAAATTTATTAAATAGTTAACTATAAAATTATTAAACATGAAAAAATTACTAACATTTTTAATGGCGTCCATCCTGGCCATAGGCGTGGGGTGGGCCGAGACTGTAACTCTATCAAACGCCAATATCGTGGCTGCTGGAGATGCGGCTGATGGCTACGCTGAATGGACTAATCTGAAAGATGGAGGCGGAAATGTGTGGAAAGCTTTTGCTATAAAGAATCAGCATAGTAACGCCACGAGCCAGTATCATTTCTTGCAAATAAAAAAATATGCAAGTAAAGTTGCTTACTACATCCAAGTGCCAGAATTGGGATTTAAGATTACTGGAATTACGATGACCGTTTCTTCCACCAACAAACCGATGGATGGTGGAAGCAATTCAGCTACATTATTCTTTAGCGGTTCGAATTCCACATCAGCTGCAGGTGCTGGAGTTGCATCAGGTACTGGTGCAAATTCAGTAACAATAGATTGTTCTTCACTAAACTTGAATACTGGTTATATCACAGCAAGTGGAGCAGTTCGTATATGGGATGTGGTTGTTACATATGAAAATACCGTTCCATCTGTTTCCGCTCCCGTAATCAGCGGCACAACACCATTTGAAGGAAGCACTCAAGTCTCAATAAGTTGTGGGACAACGGGCGCTTCAATTTATTATACAACAGATGGTAATGCCCCCACAACTTCAAGTACACCTTATAGCGCTCCATTCACTATCACAGAAACAACAACAGTAAAGGCTATAGCAGTACTTGGTAATGATGTGAGTGGTATTGTAGAAAAGGTATTTACCAAAAAAACTATAGTTAACGTATCAAGCATCGCTGATTTAAATGCTCTCCAAGATGGTGCAGAATTCAAATATACTGGCACAGATCTTGTGGCGTTAGGACAATCAGGCAAGAATCTGTTTGCTCAAGATGCTAATAATGGCGTGTTGATGTTTGATAACAGCGAATCTTTCAATGGTCAAATGTATAAACTTGGAGACAATATCCCTGCTGGATTCTATGGAACCAAGACAACATACAATGGCACTGTTGAAATGACGAATCTCACTGGTTTGGAAACTTCAGAAAGTAATGTTGTTCCCACACCAATAGAAATTACGATATCTGAAGTAGCAAACAATTTTGGACGTTATGCAGTTCTTAGAGGCGTAAAAGTCAATACATCTTCTAAAACTCTTTCTGCAGGCGAGGAATCAGTCGCTTACTATATTTATAATAGTATTTTTAATGGAACACTTACCGATGGTTCTACCTATGATATTACAGGTATTTGTTTCAAGTATAATAATAAGATACAATTCTTGCCGATTGAGGCTCAGGAGCTTCCTGACTATACATTGATTATTAAGAGATTTGGCAATACCGGAGTTCCATTCTGGCAGTCGGTGAACTTTACAAAGGTGAACGACAAGATGTATGTGTGCCGTGAGTTGTACCCAGGTGATGATGGTGTTCCATTTACTGAGGCTGGCATTGAGTTTAAAATTATGGATAAGAATGGTAATAGACTCGGTGGACAAGATGGAAACTCACCATATGAGGTGCATAAAGGGTGGTTCCGCGACCTGCCACTTGAGGCCGATAAAGAGCAAAACTTCAAGATGCGTGATGCTGGCAATTATAATTTCATAATCAAGATTGATGATAACGGAATTGCAAAGCTCTTTGTTCCACAAGTGAGCGACCTCTATCTCAAGGGCTCGTTTGGTGGTTGGACCGATGGCGATAAGTTCACTCGCAACGAGGATGGTTCCTTCACTCTTGCAGAAAAAGAAATAAAAATTGAATCCGAATTTAAGATTTATGATGGTAATGATGCCTGGTACCCAGGAACTCCATCAAGCGTTTCTGGCGACGGAACTACCATTACTCTCAAAGCCGATGATGGAACAAATTGCAGCATTCCAGCAGGCAAATGGAAATTTGAGATTGATATTACCAAGACTATAATGGTGGTGACCCTCATTAAGGAACCTCACAGTATCACAATTGATCCAAACATTGAAAATGGTACAGTAACCGCTAATAAAGAGACTGCTACCGCAGGCGAGACAGTGACTCTCACAGTCACCCCCGCCAACGGCTATGAGCTGGGAACTCTTACCGTTATGAATGGCGAGACTCCTGTTGAAGTTGCTGAAGATAACACCTTCATCATGCCTGATGCCGCTGTCGTTGTTTCGGCTACATTTGTTGAGAAACTTGAGGCGATGTTCAATTTCGATGAAGACTATGCAACATTATTCCCAACACTTGAAGGAGGAACTTCATCTAGTTCAAGTACTGCAGGAGATATCACAGAACCACTTACTGCAACTGTTGATGGCGTTTATTTGACAGTTTCGCCAAAAACGAGTGGCAATATTAACAATCGCATTTGGAGTGCATCACCTCGCCTGCGAGTATACTCAGGTACAATTACTGTTGAAGCCCCTGAAGGATGCATTTTGACTCAAATTGATTTCACTAATCACAGTTCGAATTTCAACTTAACTCCCAATACAGGAAAGATAAGTGGTTCTGAAGGAACTCGCACTTGGACAGGAGAAGCTTCTACGGTAATCTTTACTATTGTAAGTAACACTCAAATAAAGACAATGAATGTTAGCTATGCTGAGATTCCTGCCGATCAGGTACTTGCTCCTATTATTGAAGGTGTTACTCCATTCTTCCCAACTACACAAGTGACAATGACTTGTGAAACAGTGGGTGCCGAGATTCATTATACATTAGACGGTAGCGAGCCAACTGCTGAATCAACTCTTTATGAGAGTCCAATTACATTGAGCGCTCAAGCAACGGTTAAGGCTATTGCTGTAAAAGATGGAAACATCAGTACTATCGCAAGCAAGGAGTTTGTGATGATGACCAATGTTGCCACAATTGCCGAGTATAAGGAACTTGCCGCAGGCACTGAGTTTGGTTTCACTGGTAATGTGACTGTCACCTATGTTAACGGTCGTTATCTCTATGTGAAGGACGAGACAGGTTCGGCTCTTATCTATGGAGATACTGGTACAGAGTTTGAGTTCACTCAGGGTCAAGTTCTTGCTCCTAACTGGACAGCAAAGACCAAGAACTACAATGGTCTCCTGGAGGCTGAGACACCAGCCAATCTTGTTGCTACCAATGAAACTGTCGAAGTGGTTCCAGCCGAGATGCAATTGAATGCTATCTCTACTGAAAATGAAAATGAGTATATTATAGTTAAGAACGTCGCCATAGGCGAACCTGAAAATAAGAACTTCACTATCACCGATGCAGATGAGAATACTATTACAGGTCGCACAAACTTCACCAATGTAACCCATCCCACCGATTTCACCGTGAATTATGACATCACATGCGTAGTTGCTGAGTACAATGGCACAGTTCAACTTTACCCAACTGACTATAAGGTTCATGTAGATCCCGTCCTCCTCGAGGGTGTGGTATTTGCCGATGGTCGTAACTGGGCTACCTGGTATGGTGACCAAGACTTGGCATTGCCCGAGGGTGTTACTGCCTATGTCGTAACAGGCATCAGTGGCGACAAGGCTACTGTAGAGCCTCTCAGCTACATCCCAGCCAATGTTGGTGTGTGCTGCTCTACAGCGAGACTGCTGACGAGACTGTTGAGGCTATGCCTTACGAGCCCGATGCTCCTGCCACAGTTACTGGCAACCTGCTCGTGGGCGTTGCCCAGGCTCAGGAAGTGAGCAATGCCTATGTGCTCTATAACAATGAGCTCGTCCTCATTCAGGATGGCACCCAGGTTGCTGCTCACCGTTGCTATCTGCAAGCAGGCGGCAACGCTGCCGGCGCACCTCGCGTGCTCAGGATTGCTGCTGCCGGCACAGTCACTGGCATCGACGCCCTGGTAACCGACGGCAATAGCGGCGTTAAGTACTACGACCTGAGCGGCCGCTACGTGGGCACCTCGCTCAACGGCAAGCGCGGCATCTTCATCACCAGCGACGGCAAGAAGGTGGTGCGCTGATAATGCACACAATGCACAATTCTCGAATATTCGGGTGTTTTGACTGCTCAGATGCTCGAATATTCGAGAGTTTGAAAAGCTCAAAGATAAATTTAACTTTATTAACATTATGGTAAAAAACATGACTAAACGTATGTTCGGCTTCATCGCACTGATGATGCTGATGATGGCAACGTCGCTGTCGGCTCATGCGGGAGTTGTCACAGTAAAGCAATCGGCCAATGGTACCGTTGCTGTTGACAAGCCTAACGCTGCAGCTGGCGAGACAGTTACCATTACCGTAACGCCTAATGAAGGTTTTTACACTACTAAAGACCTCATCAAGGCAGAGAAGACCATTGGCGGCGGCTCGGCTCAGGCTCCTGGCCTGAAGGTCGACGGCCCTGGTGTGGGTTCCCCTGTTACTGTTAGCGGAGACCCAACTAATACCGTTGACAAGGTTAACACCTACACCTTTGTGATGCCCGAAGATCCCTACGGAGTCCAGGTAAGTGCTGAGTTTAAGGCATGCACTGTAACCTATTTTATCAAGTGGGGCGAGGGCGACAACTGGCCAACAGTTAACGAGATTGCCATGACCAAGGGCGCCGACGGCAAGTGGGCTACTGCCGATGGCACCGACATGACTGCCGCTAATCAGTTCAAGGTTTATAAGAGCGTTAGCGATGGCACTACTTTGCTAGGCGAGGAATGGTATGGCGCCGATGCTACTACCGTCAACCAGCCCACTCAAGATATCACCGTGGGTGAGGGTTCCAATATCCACATTGGTCGCCCCGGCACCTTCAGCTTCAGCTTCGACCCAGAAACAATGAAGCTTACAGTAACAAGTGAATTTATTTACAATGTTACCGTAAATGAGGCTCAGAATGGTACTGTTACAGCTAACCCAGCTCAGGCCAAGGCTGGCGAGACAGTTGCACTGGCAATCGAGCCCGCTTCTGGCTATGAAGTAGATCAAATCACTGTTAAGAACGGCGAGGAAAATGTTGCCGTTGAGAACAACCAGTTCACAATGCCTGCTGGTGACGTTACCGTTACTGTTACCTTTAAGGCTATTGACTACACCATCACCGTCACTCAAGGCGAGAATGGTACTATCGAGGCCGACAAGACTACTGCTCATGTGGGCGATGTTGTGACACTGACCAACAATCCCAATGAGGACTGTGTATTCGTTAGCTACACAGTGACCGATGCCGAAGGCAATCCTATCACTGTTGAGAACAACAAGTTCACCATGCCAGCAAGCAACGTGACTGTTACCGCCACCTTCAGCGCACTTGAGGTTGCCTATAAGATTAAGTGGGGTGAGGGTGCTAACTGGGGTGAGAGTGTTAACGAGATTGGCATGACCAAGGGCGCCGATGGCAAGTGGTCAACTGACGCAGGCACCGCTATGACTGCCGCTAATCAGTTCAAGGTTGTTAAGGACGTTACTAATGGTGATAATGTTGTGGAGACATGGTATGGCGCAAGTGCTACCGTTACCGAGCCCACTCAAGTAATCACCGTGGGCGACGGTCCCAATATTCACATTGGTCGCCCAGGCACCTTCAGTTTCAGCTTCGATCCAGTAACAATGAAGCTTACAGTAACAAGTGAATTTATTTACAATGTTACCGTAAATGAGGCTCAGAATGGTACCGTTACAGCTAACCCAACTCAAGCCAAGGCTGGCGAGACAGTTGCACTGGCAATCGAACCCGCTACTGGCTATGAGGTAGATCAAATCACTGTTAAGAACGGCGAGGAAAATGTTGCCGTTGAGAACAACCAGTTCACAATGCCTGCCGGTGACGTTACCGTTACCGTTACCTTCAAGGCAATTGACTACACCATCACCGTCACTCAAGGCGAGAATGGTACTATCGCTGCCGACAAGACTACTGCTCATGTGGGCGAGGTTGTGACACTGACCAATACTCCCAAAGAGGACTATGTATTCGTTAGTTACACAGTGACCGATGCCGAAGGCAATCCTGTCACTGTTGAGAACAACAAGTTCACCATGCCAGCAAGCAACGTTACTGTTACCGCCACCTTCCGCGCACTTGAGGTGACCTACTCTATTAAGTGGGGCGAGGGCGACAACTGGTCAACAGTTAACGAGATTGGCATGACCAAGGGCGCCGATGGCAAGTGGATTTCTACCCAGGCAACAGAGATGACCGCTACTTCTCAGTTCAAGGTTTATAAGAGCGTTCGCGATGGCGAGACATTGTCAAGCGAGACATGGTTAGGTAAAGAATATCAAGTCACAGAACTTCCTGCTACCATTGAGGGCCTTGCCGAGGAAACTCCCAACATCACTCTGTCGAAGGCTGGCACCTATAGCTTCAGCTACGATCCAGTGACCAATATTCTCGTTGTTACAGGCGAAATAGAGCCCGAGAAGTACACTATCACCGTTGCCGAGGGTATTGAGCACGGTACAGTAGTTCCCGACAAGACCGAGGCTGCTGCTGGCGAGACAGTTACACTCACCATTACCCCCGCCGAGGGCTATGAGCTCGAGACCCTTACCGTGATGAACGGCGAGACTGCTGTTGAGGTAACCAACAACACCTTTGTGATGCCTGCTGGCGATGTTACCATCACCGCTACCTTCAAGGAGTCGATTGTTAACTACAACCTCACTTGGAGCGTTACTCCTGCCGAGGGTGGTACTGTAGAGATTAAGGCTGGTGAAACAGTTCTTACCACATCTCCAGCACAAGTTGCCGCTGGCACCCACATCACTATCACTCCAAGTCCCGCCCAGGGCTACGAGGTTGAGTCGGTTAAGGTTAATGGCACGCCATTGCTCACTATTGATGATGACGAGACTGGTGGCGAGTTTGGTGCTCCAGCACTCAAAGACTTCCCAGGCGGCATCTCAGCAGGCTTTGGCACTTATGGCTTCGACATGGCCAAGGATGCCGAGGTAGTTGTTACCTTCAAGAAGACTGAGTACACAATCACCGTTACCGAGCCTCAGAATGGTGCTGTTGTGCCAAGCGTAACTACTGCCAACATGGGTGACGAGATCACTCTCACTATCACTCCTGCCACTGGCTATGAGATTGACGAGGTGACCGTAATGGCTGGCGAGGACGAGGTAGAGCTTGACAGCGACTACAAGTTCACAATGCCTGCAAGCGATGTGACCGTAACAGTTACCTTCAAGGCTATCACTTATGAGCTTGAGGGCGTTGCCTTCACCACCGAGCGTCACTGGGCTACCTATTACAACGAGCGCGACCTTGCTCTGCCACTGGGCATGAAGGCCTATGTTGTTGATGCTATCAATGGCGATGCTACCGAAATCACCGAGATTCCTTACATCCCAGCAGGTGTGGGCGTTCTGCTATACAGCGAGACAGCAGGTGAGAACTTCACTACCGTTGCCTACACTGGCGAGACCGACACCTATACCACCAAGCTTGTGGGCAGCAATGAGGCTCAAGAGATTGCTGCTGGCGCAGGTTATGTGCTCTACAACAACTACTTCATCCTGAGTGAGGGTGGCACAGTAGCCGCTCACCGTTGCTATCTGCCAGTTCAGACCACCATGGGCGCTCCACGCACCCTCAAGATTGGTCAAAACGGCACAGTATCGGCTATCGAGACACTCATTGCCGAGGGCAACGTTGCCGCTGTTAAGTATGTGAACCTCAGTGGCATGACCAGCGACCAGCCATTCAATGGCGTGAACATCGCTGTTGTTACATTCACCGATGGCACTACTCGCACTATCAAACTGGTGAAGTAATCATGGTTTTTTAAGGTGGGTTCTCTTGTGGAACTCATTAGAACCCACCTTTATTTAAAGCTTATAATAACTATGAGAATAAAGAACAGATTATTACTACTGCTGGCTATGCTGCTGTGTGGTGTCGCTACCACTTGGGCAGCACAAAAGGTGGTGGTGGCTCCCACAACCAACTGCACTGTGGCTGTCGACAATGCAGCACCCACCGCAGGCGCTACAGTGACAGTTACCGTCACTCCTGCCGACCGTTACCAGATTGCCAAGAGCGACATCGAGGTTGTGGCAACTATCGACCCAGGAAACGCTCAGGCTCCAGCTCTTATGGAGGCAGGACCTGGCGTGGGCATGAAGATTGACCTGGTGGGCGATGACCCCGCCAACCTCAACGACGAGCGCACCTACACCTTCACAATGCCCGCCGAGCCATATAATGTGCTCATCACTGCCAAGTTCACTGGCATGACCGAGTTTAACATTACTGTGGATGACGCTATTGAGAATGGTAATGTTACAGTCGACAAGACCACAGCTGTAGAGGGCGAGACAGTGACCATCACTGCCACTCCTGCCCAGGGCTATGAGGTAGATACTTATTACTACAAGGCTGGTGGCAACACCGTGACCCTCACTGGCAACACATTCGACATGCCAGGCAGCGATGTAGTGGTTGGAGCTACCTTCAAACTCAAGAGCTACACCGTTACTGCTGGCGCCTGCGATAATGGTAGCGTGACTACCGACAAGCAGGCCGCCACCATGGGCGAGACAGTGACCATTACAGCCACTCCTGCCGCAGGCTATGAGCTTGACGCTTACAATGTAGCTTGCGAGACATTGAACCTGGCTGTTACTGTAAATGCCGACTGCACTTTCACAATGCCAGCCGACAATGTTACCGTTACCGCCACTTTCAAGAAGAGCACCTATACTGTTACCGTTAACCCAGTGGAGAATGGTACTGTTGTTGCCAACCCAACCAGTGGCAACATGGGCGACGAGATCACTCTCACCATCACTCCTGCCGAGGGCTACGAGCTTGAGAGTGTTACAGTGACAGGTGTCAACACCAACGTTGCAGTAACCGTTACCGACGGCAAGTTCACAATGCCAGCCGACGACGTGACAGTAAGCGCCACCTTCAAGAAGAGCACTTACACCGTTACCGTTAACCCTGTGGAGAATGGTACTGTTGTTGCCAATCCAACCAGTGGCAACATGGGCGACGAGATCACTCTCACCATCACTCCTGCCGAGGGCTACGAGCTTGAGAGCGTTACAGTGACAGGTGTCAACACCAACGTTGCAGTAACCGTTACCGACGGCAAGTTCACAATGCCAGCCGACAATGTTACCGTTACCGCCACTTTCAAGAAGAGCACCTATACTGTTACCGTCAACCCATCAGAGAATGGTACTGTTGTTGCCAATCCAACCAGTGGCAACATGGGCGACGAGATCACTCTCACCATCACTCCCGCCGAGGGCTACGAGCTTGAGAGCGTTACAGTGACAGGTGTCAACACCAACGTTGCAGTAAAGATTCCTGTTACTACCTACACTATTACTGTCAATCCTTCGGATAACGGTACTGTAACACCCAGCAAGACTGAGGCAGCCGAGGGCGACGTGATTACCCTCACCGTAACACCTGCCGAGGGCTACGAGCTTGAGACACTCACCGTGATGATGGGCGAGACTCCAGTGACTGTTACAGCCGACAACACCTTCACAATGCCTGCCGGCAATGTGGTAGTATCGGCTACGTTCAAGAAGATTGAGCACATCTACTCAGTTACTGGTGAGCCAGCAGGGCTCTTTGGTTCGGAAAGTGCCTGGGATCCTAACAACACCAACGGCGACATGACCCTTGGTGCCAACGGCAATTACACTTGGACTTCGGAACCCACTTACCTGACTGGTGAAGAAGTTATTGAGTTTAAGGTTGTAACCGATCACTCTTGGTCAAATCCTTCTTATCCAAGTGGACCAAACATGAGCATTGAAGGCCTGAAACCAGGCACTTACACCGTTACCGTTACCTTCAATCCCGAGACTGGCGAGGTTACTTACACCGTTGATGGCCAGGCCGACGTATATGTATGGGGTATCTTTGATGGAACTATTGCTGCCAACGAAGGCGTGAAGATGACAAGTGAGGATGGCAAGATCTATACTGCATCTATCACTGTGTCTGACTTCAACGCTGGTTATAGCTTCTTTGCAATGAGCCACATGCTTGGCACTAATGCCAATGACTGGACTACCCTTAACGCTCATCGCTTCATGGCCGAGAGTGAGGGAGACTTCCTCGTTAGTGGTCCAATGATGAACAAGGAACTGGGTCTGGTCTACAAGAATGACGCCTCAATGAAGATCCCAGCCGGTGAGTACACTTTGACTCTCGACCTCGAGAACATGAAGCTCACCATCACTGGTGGTACTCAGCTGAGCTATATCCTTGAGAGTGGTGTTGAGGGTGTTGACTACACCGTTATCAACGACCTCGTTGTTGTTGAGAAGCACGATGGAACCGCTCAGTTCTTCACCAGCGACGGCAACAACAACTGGATTACCCTCAAGGGCGGTGACTTCTATGCCGACGCTGCTCTTATCGAGGCAATGAAGGGTGGTCACGTGAGTGGTGTGTTCAGCGACAAGAACCTGAACCCATATCTCACTCTCACTGTGGCTCCCGAGGAGGCCGAGGACGCAACCGCTATTGAGCCCGAGGTTTATTCGCTTGCCGATGCTTTCAGTCCCAAGGTTGATGAGGTTATCACAGTGAGCAAGGCCTACTACAAGGCAAGCGAGAACACCTTGCGCGCCTATTCACCTGGTCCCACTCAGGGCCAGAGCCTCACAGTAGACACCAGCCTCTTTGACTACAACTTCAAGGATGGCCGCCAGTACACCGTGCTTGGCGTTATCAACATCAAGGAGCCCTGGAATGCTAAGGTTGATGGAATTGCTCCACAAGACTACAACTATCCATTCCAGAACTACAAGCTGCTTGTTCTTGATGTTACCGAGCATCCAGCCTCGACTGCCATCGATGACATCCTCGCCGAGCAGGGCGTGAAGAGCGTGCGCTACTTCAATGCCGCTGGCCTCGAGAGCAATGTTCCATTCCCAGGCGTGAACATCATCGTCAAGGAAATGAACGACGGCTCTAAGGTGACAACCAAGGCTATTGTCAAGTAATCACTTGTAACGGCTCTATCGCCGCAATTCTGGCAGGCGGCAGTCTCAACACAATGAGGCTGCCGCTTGTTTTTCTCTTGACGCCACGGCACAGCCGTGGCACAGAGGACCTGGCACAGCCGTGGCACAGAGGACCTGGCACAGCCGTGGCACAGAAGACCTGGCACAGCCGTGGCACAGAGGACCTGGCCGAGCCGTGGCACGGGGGACCTGCCGAGCCGTGGCACGGGGGACCCACTCTCAAGGAGCTTCTAGGATTGCTCACGGTGGTGGTTATTTGGTTCCCTGTATCGCGGCTTGGCCGCGGTTATGGTCACAAATCACTCTCGCCATTTCGTTAAGCGCAAGGCACTGGAACCTTTTTATTTTTCTCTTGTCGTTGTGGTGCTGCCACGGGGCAAGCATTAAAAGCTTCCCTTGGGCGCAGGCATCAAATCTCTTTCCTCCAGGTTTGGCAAGTGGCGCAAAGCCGTTTTCTTGCAAAATGATGACAGGGAACCCATTATTGAAAGCCGCCCTCATGATTGCTTTCTCGCCTGGACTTATGCTCGGTGATACAAGGACAGCCCCGTTGCTGGCTTTGACAAGAAACTCTTGGCATAGTTTTTTTATTTGCTCATCGTTAAGCTTTTGTGAGCATTGCACCTGTAAAAGATAGGGAGTGTTGAGTAAAAATACATTTCCTTGAGCGGCAAAAGTGTAGTCTTCAATTTTAATGTTATGTCTCACCTTGAAATACTCAGGGTGACACCTTTTTATGGCATAGCGGCGAGGGTTGTCGTGGATATAATCTTTCATGCGCTGCAATTGCCCTTTATGGTCAAGAATCATGTCGTTATATCCATGTTCCCAGAGTGCATCCAGGTCACTTTTAATGACACCTGCCGCTTTTAGGGAGCGGTACTCGCGGTTGCATGCCACTTTAAATCCATTGATTATAGTGCCCAGATGCACAGGAATTACTTCCTTGACAAAGATGATGGCATGGAGATGGTCGGGCATGATTTGGGGTGACCATATCTCTACAGCAGGGTAGAAATGGGGAATGTTTAAGAGCGCTTTTACAACGGCATTACCCAGTTGATTGCAAATCATCGTTGCTGGCTGCAACTGCCCATCACCAGTTATCGTGCCGAATAGTGGTCTTCTACCTTCAACCGCGAGCGTTATCATGTAGATGCACCGTGACTTATAGTCGTGCCCGATGCGGCGGCGTTTCATTGATGGTTTTAACTCGCCAGCCCATTGTTTTCTCTTTTTATATTGCTCCCAATTCATATCACAAAGATAGCCATCACGAGAAAAATAGACAAGAAAAAGAAAGGGAAAAATGACGCCACGGCACAGTCGTGGCACAGAGGACCTGGCCGAGCCGTGGCACAGAGGACCTGGCACAGCCGTGGCACAGAGGACCTGGCCGAGCCGTGGCACAGAGGACCTGGCACAGCCGTGGCGCTGGCTGCTTTTTTTTAAAACCTTGACCTAAATCAAGATTTTTGAAAAAAGTGGTGGCGGAGTGAAACATTTAGCCCATGTGTTTACGTCAAAGTCATGAAACCGCCACATTGGGCGGCGATTTGACAAAAAACTTGACACAATTATGAGACGTACTACACTATTGCTAATTTCATTCCTCACAGCCATCACCGCGATGGCAACAACCTTAACAGGTAAAGTGATTGACGAGAACAATGAGCCTTTTGCGTTTGCCAATGTTGTTCTTCTTAACCCTGGCGACAGCACTTATATCGCAGGCGCTACCACAGGGCTCGACGGCAGTTTTTCCATCGACTGCTCATGCCAGTCGCCAGTGGTGAAGTTCAGCTACATTGGTTACGAGACAAAATATATCAACGCCAGCGGGACATCGCTGGGAACAGTCCAGTTGAAGCCCGAAGCCACCATGCTGGGCGAGGTGGTGGTGAAAGGCACACGCCCCACGTTCAAACTCACCACCGAGGGCCTCAAGACCGACGTCGACGGAACGCTGCTGAGCCGTGTGGGCAGCGCCAGCGATGTGCTCGGCAACCTGCCTGGCGTGCAGAAGAAAGATAAGGACATCGAGGTATTTGGCAAGGGCACTCCGCTCATCTATGTGAACGGTCGCGAGTTGCGCAACAAGAGCGAGCTTGAGATGATCAAGAGCGATGACATCGCGAGCGTGGAGCTCATCACCAACCCAGGCGCCAAGTACAAGGCCGATGTGGAGAGTGTAATCCTCATCAAGACCAAGCGTCCGCAAGGCGAGGGATTCTCGTTTGATGCCGAGGCCAACTACTATCAAGGAAAGAACATGGACCTAGCAACCGGCATCAACTGGAACTACCGCAAGGGAGGGATGGACGTGTTTGGTGCCGTGTGGTACAACGACGACCGCTGGGAGAACAACGATTTGATAAAGTTTGACGTGCAGGCCGACACCACTTGGCTCCTCGACCAGCATCTCAGGGACAAGAGCCACAGCCAGGCGCTCTACAGCTCGGTGGGAGTGAACTATGTGCTGGGCGACAACCACTCAATGGGCATGCGCTACGATACCAAGTGGTACTTCAAGAGCAAAGGCCACGGCACGATGATTGCCGACGTGATTGCCGATGGCCAATTCTACGACCACGTTGAGAACACTGCCGATTATCACTCAACCTATAACATGCCCCACACCCTCAATGCCTACTACAACGGCCGGGTGGGCAAGCTGGGCATTGATGTGAACCTTGACTACATGTTCAGCAAGGACCGCAAGTACCAGTATAACAACGAGGTGAGTCAGGAGCAGGACAGCCGCATCGTCACCGCGCAGAGCATGGCACGCAGCCAGCTACTGGCAGGAAAACTTGTGCTCTCATGGCCAGTGCTGGGTGGCAACCTGCAAGCAGGCACCGAGCTGAGCAATACCCGCCGCAACGACGAGTACCTTAACCTTGAGCAGATTGTGCCATCGTCGTGCAACGAGCAGCGCGAGAACAACTATGCCTTCTTCGTGGAATACAGCCGCCCGTTGCCCTTTGGCTCAATGCGCCTGGGCCTGCGCAACGAGAATGTGTCAAGCGACTACTACAGCATGGGCGAGTTGGTGCCCGAGCAGAGCCGCACCTATCATCACCTGTTCCCCACAGTGGGCTTGCAAGCACGTGCCGGCGCAGTGCAGCTCATGCTCAACTATAGCATGAAGATTCAGCGTCCCTACTACTGGCAGCTCACCAGCAGCGTGACCTATGCCAACCGCTTCACCTGGGAGAGCGGCAATCCCACCCTCAAGCCATCAATCAACAACCAGCTTGGACTCATGGTGATGTGGCGATGGATGAGCCTCATGGCCGAATACAAGCACGTGAGCGACCACATCATCAACGTGGCGCATGAGGTGCCCGGCAGCGAGGCCACCACTCTTCTCACCCGTGAGAACCTCGACCACAGCCACAAGATGCGCTTGATGCTCAACCTTAACCCTAAGTTTGGCATCTACGAGCCACAACTCTCGCTGGGCATGATCAAGGACTGGACAAGGATTCCCACGCCTGTTGGCACCATCAGCCCCAAGAATCCACTCTTCATTATCCAGTTCAACAACAACATCAAGATACTGCCCACACTCACAGCTAATGCCAGTCTCGACATCACCACCCGGGGCGACATGGAGAACGTGTCGCTCACCCGAGCCCTTTTCAACCTCTACTTGAGCCTGACCAAGACATTCCTCAACGACCGCTTGAGTGTGAAAATTGCCGGGCGAAACCTGCTCGACGCACAAGAAAAGGTGCAGCTGCGCTATGGCTTGCGCAACATGTGCCAGGCGCAACACCGCGACTCGCGCGAGCTACAGGTGACCGTGCGCTACAAGTTCAACGCCGCCAGCAGTAAGTGGCGAGGCAGCGGTGCCGGCAGCGACGAGAAAGCCCGCCTGGGCAAGTGACAGTCATTTTACCAGCTTCATAATACTATTTTTTTCTTTCTTGGATGCGACATTTCATAGTGTCGTATCCTCTTTTCCTATTAATTCATAAGTGGAGTTAGGTGTTTAATGCACAAAAATGTTTTAGAAAATATTTTTAGATTTTGATTATTTAAAAAAATGTGCTAGTTTTGCAGTATATAAAAAATAATCATTATATACATGAAACATATTTTACTGATAATTGGTTTTGTTCTATTTGCTTTGAGTTCCATTGCTCAGGATGAAAATGGCAAATACTATTCGGTGAAACTTAACAATGGAAAAGAAATAAAAGGTACAATTACCGAATATGTCCCTGAGAATTATCTGGTAATATACACCGATGATGGTGATGTGCTAAGGTATAACACTAATGAGGTGAAGATGATTAAGAGAACCCATAGGCAAGACAAGATTGCCTTCATGGGTGGCTTTATCGATCAAGGTCCACAACATGGATATCGTGGTTTTATTGATGGAGGTATGTGTTTTGCCACTGATCGTCATATTTTTAGTATTTCGACAACACACGGCTATCAGTTTGTCCCTTGGCTTTTTGTGGGAGTTGGATATCAATTCCAGAGGTTCAGAGTTTATGATGGATACAATGTTGGTAATCACATTATTTATGGTGACTTGAGAATGGATTTCTTAAAGTCTAACATAACACCATTCGTTGGTTTTAGGGCTGGTTATAACACCGGCAAGCACATGGGGGCGATGGTTAGTCCTATGGCTGGTGTGCGTTTTGGGTTTAATAAATCTCCATTAGCAATTAACCTAAGTCTTGGTTATGTTTATCAGCAGTGGAATCGTCCCAAATATGTAACAGATTTTGAAGCCAATTTAATAATCGAAGATGAAACAGAAATTACTAAACGCAATGTAGGTGGTTTCACTATTCGTTTGGGATTAGAATTCTAACTCAAGTTTCCAAAGAAATAATTGATTCTCAAATTGTTAACAATTAAGGGGTGCCTCCTTAGGGGTTGCTAACGCCTTGATTATCATTAAATAAAATTCGTCAAATTCATGTTAATATAAAGAAGCTGTCACGAAGTTTGAAGGGTATGAAAGAATCGAGATTTGGTTAGTTTTCATCAGCCTCATTTAACGGTTCTGAAATTCCAGTAGGGGGTAACATTTAACAATGCTGTCCTCTTGTTTTTTGCCTATAATGACTCGAAAGTGGGTCATAAATCAGTTTTTTTAAAAAATCTTTGGGCCAATAACGTTAGTTATTGGAATTGTTTTCGTACCTTTGCAAGTTATAAACTATGTCTTTAAAATAACGACGAGATACTATTGTAGATGACGACAGGAAATTGGATACGTTTTGCATGCATTCTGGGGTTGTGGATTTTCTTGGTCTACCTGCTCCTGACGCGTGCCGCACGCATCGATTTCATGGTGATTTTCACCATTGTGGCAAGCGGCATCATCGTGTTTGTGCCTCTCTACAAGAAGTATGTCAAGAACAAGAAATAAGTGGTAAGTTGCCTGTGGCTAAAAACTTGAAATTTTCAAAGAAAATTGGACTTAACACTTAACACTCAACACTTAACATTTAATATTTGAATGTCGACCAAAGAATATATACAAGATCATTTCCCGTTGCTGGCAAGGATTGACTCTCCCGCCGACCTGAAGAAACTCGATATTGACCAGCTGCCAGCGGTGTGTGCCGAGTTGCGCAAGTTCATTGTGCACGAACTCAGCGAGAACCCAGGGCATTTTGCCTCGAGCATGGGAGCCGTGGAGATTGTGGTGGCACTGCACTATGTGTTCAACACCCCCGACGACCGCCTCGTGTGGGACGTGGGCCATCAGGCCTATGCCCACAAGATATTGACTGGCCGCCGCGACCGCTTCTCGTCAAACCGCAAGATGGGCGGCTTGAGTGGATTTCCCAATCCCGGCGAGAGCGAGTACGACACCTTCCAGGCTGGCCATGCGAGCAACTCCATCTCGGCAGCCCTGGGCATGTCGATAGCCAGTGAGCTGGAAGCCAACCCCGACCGCCGAGTGGTGGCTGTCATTGGCGACGCGTCGATTAGCGGTGGACTGGCGTTTGAGGGCATCAACAACGCGTCAATCCACAAGAACAACCTTCTCATCGTGCTCAACGACAATGACATGTCAATCGACCGCCCCGTGGGAGCGCTGGGTGAGTACATGACCAAGATATCAACCTCCAAGAGTTATAACGACTTCCGCTACAAGACCTATCAGTTCATGCGCAAGCATCACATCATAGGCGACAGTGGCAAGGGCATCGTGCTGCGTTTCAACAACGCCATGAAATCGCTGCTCACCGGTCAGCAAAACATCTTTGAAGGACTGAACATTCGCTACTTTGGCCCCTTCGACGGCCACGACGTGAAGAAACTTGTCAAGACCTTCCGTGACATCAAGGACATGACCGGTCCCAAGCTCATTCACCTGCACACGGTCAAGGGCAAGGGCTATGAGCCTGCCGAGAAAGACCCAACCACCTGGCATGCGCCGGGCAAGTTTGACGAGGACACCGGCGAGCGCATCAAGGGCTCGAGCAGCGGCAAGCCGCTCAAGTTCCAGGATGTGTTTGGAAAAACTCTTGTTGAACTGGCACAAGAGAACGAGAAGATTGTCGCCATCACAGCGGCGATGCCCAGCGGCACCTCGGTGAGCATGATGCAAAAGGTGTTGCCCAAGCGCACCTTCGACGTGGGCATCAGCGAGGGTCATGCCGTGACCTTTGCCGGAGGCTTGGCACGAGAGGGTCTGCAGCCCATTGTAGCCATCTACAGTGCCTTCCTGCAGCGAGCCTACGACTCGATTATCAACGACGTGTCGATAGCACGCCTGCCAGTGACCTTCTGCATCGACCGCGCAGGACTTGTGGGAGAGGACGGAGTGACCCATCACGGCCTCTTTGACCTCGCTTTCATGCGCGCCATTCCAGGCATGACGGTAACGGCTCCCATGGATGAACACACCCTGCGCAACCTCATGTACACCGCTCAAAAGCGCAATGATGGCCCATTCTCCATTCGCTATCCCCGTGGCACAGGCAAGATTGTAGACTGGCACAACGAGGTGGCAGAGCAGCCCATTGGCAAGGGTCGCAAGCTGCACGATGGCACCAAGGTGGCTATCTTGAGCCTGGGTACCATAGGCACCAATGTGGCAGAGGCCTGCCAGTCGCTGCATGAGCAGGGAATTGACGTGGCTCACTACGACATGATTTATCTCAAGCCCATCGATGTGGCGATACTGAGAGAAGTGGCACAGAACTTCGACAAGATTATCACCATTGAAGAGGGAGTGGTGCGTGGCGGCCTGGGCAGCGAGGTGGCCGAGTGGATGACACAGGAGGGCAAGCAAGTGCAGATTGTGCGCATGGGCGTGGGCGACCATTTCGTCGACCAGGGCACCGTGAAGCAACTGCATGAGCTGTGTGGCCTTGATGCCGCATCAATAGAGAAACAAGTTAAACAACTGCTAAACATGAGTGAGAAATGAGAATCGTGATTGCTGGAGCAGGCGAAGTGGGTACTCACCTTGCCAAGATGTTGTCGTTTGAGGAGCAAGACATCATTGTCATCGACAACGATGAGAAAAAACTCTATAACCTCGACAACTACAACCTGATGACAGTGCGTGGCAGCGCCGTGTCGCTCGACGTGCTCAAAAACGTGCAGGTGGGCATGGCCGACATCTTCATTGCTGTCACTCCTCACGAGACTATCAACGTGATAGCATGCTCCATGGCCAAGAGCATGGGATGCAAGAAGGCGGTGGCACGCATCGACAATTATGAGTTCATGAAGCCTGCCTCGAAGAAGTTTTTTGCCTCCTATGGCATCGACACGCTCATCTATCCCGAGTATCTCGCTGCACGCGAGGTGATGACCGCTATGGAGCACACATGGGCCAGAAGCTGGTTTGAGATGCTCAATGGCGAACTCATTGTGGCAGGTGTTAAGATTAGAGAAAACGCTCGAATCCTGGGGCACAAGCTCAAGGAGTTGAGCGGCCTGTCGAGTTTCATGCACATCAACGCCATCAAGCGCAACCGCGAGATCATCATTCCAGGTGGTGACGATGAGATTCTTGCCAACGATATCATCTATGTGGCAACCACTCCACGCAATGTGGATGATGTGGTGGCTGCTTGCGGCAAGGAGACCCACACTGCCGAGAGAGTGCTCATCATGGGCGGTAATGAGATTGTGAAACAGCTCGCCATGGCAATCAAGGACAAGTACAAGGTGAAAATCCTTGACAGCGACCTGGAGCGTTGCCAGAAGCTTGCCGACGAGTTGCCCTATTGCAACATCGTGTACTATGAGGCAGGAAACAACGACGTGCTGGAAGAAGAGGGCGTTGAAGACTACGATGTCTTCGTTGCCATGGGCGATAGCAGCGAGAGCAACATCTTGAGCTGCGTGATGGCAAAGGAACTGGGCATGCGCAAGACTGTGGCGCAGGTCGAGAACCTGCAGTTCATCAACGAGGCCGAGAGCCTTAACATAGGCACCATTATCAACAAGAAACTCATTGCCTCGAGCACCATTTTCCAAATGATGATTGACGCCGATACCGACAATGCCAAGTGCCTGGCGCTTGCCGATGCCGAGGTCGCCGAGTTGGAAGTGGCAGCCGGTGCCAAGGTCACCAAGGCTAAGGTTAAAGACCTCAAGCTGAGCCGTGACATGACAATCGCTGGCCTGGTGCGTAATGGCGAAGGACAGCTCGTGACTGGCGACACACAGTTGCAGGCTGGCGACCGAGTGGTAATCTTCTGCCTCTCGGGTGCTATTCACAAAATCGAGAGAATGTTTGGATAATAATTTAAGCGACAAAAGTTACAAAAAACTGCTATGCATCTACTGGTATCACCTCGCAAGTACTCACAAACCATCAACTTCCCCATAGTGTTGAGGGTGGTGGGCTGGCTCCTTATGATAGAGTCGGTCTTCATGCTTGCGCCGCTGGTGGTGGCAATAGTCTATGGAGAGGAGTGGATAGTGCTCGACTTCTCCATAGCAGTGGTTGTGACTTTCCTCGCGGGATTGTTTATGAACTACCGCATCAAGCCCAAGAGCAAGACCATGCGCAAGCGCGAGGGACTGCTGCTCACTGCCACGGTGTGGGTGTTCTTCTCAATCTTTGGCATGATACCGTTCCTGCTCTCGGGAACAGTGACAGGGTTTACCGACGGATTCTTCGAGACGATGTCGGGATTTACCACCACTGGCGCCTCGGTGATTTACAACGTCGAGGCATTGCCGCGAGGCGTCCTGTTCTGGCGCTCGATGATGCAGTGGATAGGTGGCATGGGAATCATCCTCTTCACCCTTGCCGTGCTCCCCATGCTCAACTACAAGGGCGGAGTGTCGCTCTTCAACAGCGAGGTGACAGGAATCACCCATGAGCGCATGAGGCCTCGCGTGAGCCAGACGGCTAAGAGCCTGTGGATGATATATGTGGTGTTTACCGTTGTGCTTGCTTCGTTGCTCATGCTGGGTCCCATGGACTGGTATGACGCCATTTGTCACACGATGAGCACCGTGTCGACCGGTGGATTCTCGACCAAGAACAACGGGCTCCACTTCTGGCACGACTACTATAGCGACATTGTGATAATGCTGTTCATGCTGCTGTGCGGTATTAATTTCACCATCATCTACAATGTGGTTGTCAGGGGCAAGTTCAGCGAGTTAAAGCGAAGCGACACCTTGAAGTGGTATCTGTTCATAGTGTTGTTTGGCGCGATAATAGTCTTTGCCCGCATATCTCACATGGGATTTGTCGACTCCTGGCATTTTGGTGCCATCCTTGCGGCTTTCGACACAATCTCGGCAATAACATCGACGGGTTTTGCCACCTACGACTATGAGCATGAGGGACAATTCATTTTCTTCTTCCTCATCCTGCTCATGTTCTTTGGTGGCATGGCAGGTTCTACTGCTGGTGGTGCCAAGATTGACCGCTTTGTGGTGCTGCTCAAGAACGTGAAGAACGAGATGTATAAGGTTGTTCACAGCAATGCCGTCACCACAGTGCGCCTCGACGGCAAGTCGGTGCCTCACATGATTGTTGAGAAGGTGCTTGCCTTCCTCTCGGTCTATGTGGTGGTGATGATAGTGGTGGCAGTGGTGCTCACGCAATTTGGAATGCCGGCATTTGACGCGCTGTTCAATTCGCTCTCGGCAATAAGTAACATAGGATTTGGATATGGCGAGATGACTGGCGGCCCCGACAAGTTTGCCTCTCTTCCCTCGTTGTGCAAGTGGCTGCTGGCGTTTGAGATGCTGGTGGGACGTCTTGAGATTTTCACCGTCCTGGCATTGTTCACGCCCAGTTTCTGGAAGAAAGACTGATGTGCTGTTCTCTCTTCCTGCTACCATTGAATACTAAAAACACGAGTATATTGAATATAGAAAAAACTGAATGAAATGAAAAAAGAAAGAGAAATTGATGAGTATGGCGTCGACACCTCGGCAATCACTGAGCGAGAGAAGAAAAAACGCCAGGCTCAAAACAAGCATCAGGAGGAACAGGAGAACCTGCCGGCATGGAAACGGTTCCTGAACTTCTTCAAGAATGGGCGCACGCAGTTTGCTTTTGGCGTGGTGCTCATGATTCTGGGAGTGTATTTCCTGGTGACTTTCCTGTCTTTTGTGCTCTTTGCCGGAGGCAACGACCAGGGAAAGGTTAACAACAACCCCATTATAGTGAATGCCGATCCCGCCAACGCCACACAGGCGGTAGACAACCTGGGTGGCTCGATAGGGGCTGCTACCGCGCAGTTCTTCATCAGCGATGGTGTGGGACTGGCGGCATTCATCATTGTGGTGTGGTGCTTTGTGCTGGGAATGAGGATTATGCGACGCAGGAAAGTGCAGTTCTATACCTACACCCTCATCTCGGTCTACAGCATCCTCACCTTCTCGATGGTGCTGGGCGCTTGCACCTATAATGCCAACTTCACCTTCTTCAGGATGGGTGGCAATCTGGGCTACTATGCCAACCAGTGGCTTGTGGGCCTGGTGGGAGTGTATGGCATGATAGCCGTGAACATAGTGCTGCTCATCTTCTGGATACTGGTGTGCTACAACACTATCATGTATGTGATAAAACAGTTCAAGAAGATGCGTGATAACAGGCCCAGGTTTAAAAGAGACACTGTCGACAGCAAGACCGACGGTTATGACGATGGCGAACCCACATCATTCATGGGCGATGACCAGAGCAAGCCCAAGAAAGAGAAGCCGTTGAAAAAACTCTTTGAGAAACCTGCCGATTCAGCAACCGAGAAACCCGCTCGCCGAAGCATGAAAAGGTCTACACGCAAGAAAAAAGACGATGAAGCCGAGTTCACTATCGAAGGGGCTAAACAGATAGAGCGCGCCAAGGGCATCACTAATCCTGGCGACCCAACGGGTGAATACATGCATTACCGCTTCCCAACCCTCGACTTGCTTGCCGACCTCAAGACCAACGTCGACAATGTGGACGTTGCCGAGCAGGAGGCCAACAAGCAGCGAATTGTAGAGACCTTGGGACAGTATGGCATTGCCATCAAGAGCATCAGCGCTCATGTGGGACCCACCGTGACGCTGTTTGAGATAGTGCCCGAGGAAGGTGTGCGCATCAGCAAGATTCGCACCCTCGAAGACGACATCGCACTGAGCCTTGCGGCACTGGGAATTCGCATCATCGCGCCCATGCCCGGACGCGGCACAATAGGCATTGAGGTGCCTAACCATGAGCCTCAGGTAGTGCCCATGCGCGAGGCCATCGCCTCGAGGGCATTTCAGGAGAGCAAGGCAGCCCTGCCCATGGTTCTGGGTAGCACCGTGAGTAACGACGTCTTTGTCGCCGACCTTACCAAGATGCCTCACCTGCTCGTGGCTGGTGCCACAGGTCAAGGTAAGTCGGTGGGACTTAACGCCATCATCGCTTCGCTGCTCTACAAGAAAGGACCTAGCGAACTCAAGTTTGTGCTCATCGACCCCAAGAAGGTGGAGTTCAGCCTCTATGCCTCGCTCGAGAAATATTTCTTTGCCAAGGTGGAAGGTGAGGATAAGGCTATCATAACCGATACAGCCAAGGTGGTTCAGACCCTCAACTCGCTCGTCCAGGAGATGGAGAACCGCTATCTCGTGCTTGAGGAGGTGGGAGAGCGCAAACTCGAAGACTATAACCGTCGCTGGCGCAAAGAGCTGCGCCACAAGATGGACGAGAACGGCAAGTTCTACCAGTATATGCCCTACATTGTGGTGATTGTTGACGAGTTCAGCGACCTTATCATGACCGCTGGCAAGGAAGTGGAGACACCCATCGTGCGCATCGCACAGAAGGCACGCGCTGTGGGTATTCACATGATTATCGCCACTCAGCGCCCGTCGTCCAATGTTATTACTGGTCTTATCAAGGCCAACTTCCCTGGCCGCATCGCATTCCGTGTGTCGCAGCTTGTGGACAGCCGCATTATCCTTGACCGTCCTGGAGCACAGCAACTCATTGGTCGTGGCGATATGCTCTTCTCGGCCAACGGTGAGATTACACGCCTGCAGTGCCCATTCATCGACACTCCCGAGATTGTGAACATTTGCTACTACATCAAGGAGCAAGAGGATGCCGACACCGAGGTGAGCCACGAACAACCCTACATCCTGCCCGACTATGAAGGCGACTCAAGCGGTGGAGGTGACTACGGTGGTGGTGGCAGTGGCAGCGGTGGCTCGACCAACGACCGCGACCCGCTCTTTGAGGAGATTGCGCGGCTTGTGGTAACGAGCGACACGGCTTCTACCTCGGCGCTGCAACGGCGATACAACATAGGCTTCAACCGTGCCGGCCGCATCATGGACCAGCTTGAGGCAGCAGGCATCGTGGGACCAGCAGCGGGTGGCAAGCCTCGCAAGGTGCTTATGGACCCCATGGACCTCGACCAGTTGTTCTAAAGGTTTAAACCTCACGGCACAGTTGAGGGTCTAAGAAAGAAAAAAAAGAAATTATGAGAAAGATATTTTTAATGTTACTGGCTATGATGGCGATGGGCGCTAGTGCGCAGTCGCCAGCAAGTGTTGTTGATAAGGTCCTGGCTGCACTCAAGGGCGGCAAGGCAGTGAGTGCCAGCTATGCAGTGGCGTCGCCTCAAGGCTCGTCGCGGGGTACGCTGGTGATGAGCGGCAAGAAGTTTCGTGTGCTTGCCAGCGACGTGAAGTGCTGGTACAATGGCACCACGATGTGGTCCTATTCACCAGCTACCGACGAGGTGAACATCACCACTCCCACGGCTGTCGACCTGCAGATGACCAATCCCTACAGCGCAGCACAGAACTTCAAGAGCGGTTACATCATCTCGAAGGGCGGTACTGGCGCTGGCACCTATACCATTCGCTTCACGCCCAAGAAAAAGAGCAACATGAAGCACATGCTGGTCACGGTGTCGACAAGCAACTGGTTGATAACCAAAGCGGTGATAGTTCAGACCGATGGCACTAAGAGCACCATCACCATTAGCAACTACAACCGCAATGCCTCGGCACCGGCATCAACCTTTGAGTTTGACAAGACCCAAGTGCCACAGGGCACCGAGGTGGTCGACCTCAGGTAGATAAAAAACGGCTTTCATTCAGTGTAATATAACTTAAAATACATTTTCGCTTTGCTGAAGACATTGTTCCAACAGATAGGCAGTTTCAAGACTGCGTCGATACTCACTCCCATCTTCATCTCGCTCGAGGTGGTGATGGGTGTGCTCATTCCCTATGTCACATCGTGGATTATCGACGATGGCATCTCGGCTGGCAACATTGGCAATGTGTATAAGTATGGCGCGCTGATGCTGGTGCTTGCCGCACTGAGCATGACGTTTGGCATCCTGGCAGGACGCTCGTCGGCCAAGGCGTCGTCGGGATTTGCGCGCAACTTGCGTGACGCCATGTTCCGCAACATCCAGACGTTCTCGTTCTCCAACATCGACAAGTTCAGTTCGTCGGGGCTGGTAACGCGCATGACTACCGACGTCAACAACCTCCAGAATGCATTCCAGATGCTGCTTCGGGTGTCGGTGCGTGCACCTCTAAACCTGATTTTCAGCATCTTCATGTGTGTGTTTATCAACACCAAGATGAGTCTTATCTTTGTGATAGCGCTTGTCATCCTGGGCACAGTGCTCTACTTGATTGTGAGCCGCACCGTGAAACTGTTCACTCAGGTGTTCAAGAAATATGACGACCTGAACAATGTGGTCCAGGAGAATGTCTCGGCAATCAGGGTGGTGAAGGCGTTTGTGCGCGAGGACTTTGAGAACAAGAAATTCAGCAAGGCAGCACGGGCGCTCTACAGCCTCTTTGTGCGCACCGAGAGCCTGATGGCGTTGAACCATCCAGTGATGATGGTGGTAGTGTATGGTTGCATCATCGCCCTGTCGTGGTTTGGGGCAAAAAATATCGTTGGCGGCGAACTCACCACAGGTCAGCTCACGTCGCTGTTCACCTATGTGATGACAATTCTCTCGGCACTGATGATGCTGTCGATGATATTTGTGCAGCTCACCATGAGTGCTGCCAGCGGCAAGCGTGTGGTAGAGGTGATCAATGAGAAAGCCGACATCGTCAATCCCGAGAACCCCGTCATGACAGTTGCCGACGGCAGCATCGACTTTGAGGACGTGAGTTTCAGCTACAGGAAGGCCGACGGCGATGAGAAAGGCGCTAATGCCATTAGCGACATCAGTCTTCACATCCACAGTGGTGAGACCATTGGAATCATTGGTGGCACGGGATGTGGCAAGTCGACGCTGGCAATGTTGATAAGCCGCATGTATGACGTGAGCGAGGGACGTGTGAAGGTGGGTGGCGTCGATGTGCGTGACTACGACCTGGAGGTGCTGCGCAACAATGTGTCGATGGTGCTGCAGAAGAATGTGCTCTTTACTGGCACCGTGCTCGACAACCTGCGATGGGGCAAGAGCGACGCTACGCTCGAGGAGTGCCAGCAGGCTTGCCGCATGGCGTGTGCCGATGAGTTTGTCAAGCAGATGCCTGATGGCTATGACACCATGATAGAGCAGGGTGGTGCTAACGTCTCGGGAGGTCAAAAGCAGCGACTGTGCATAGCGCGTGCCTTGCTCAAGAGCCCCAAGGTGCTGGTGCTTGACGACTCCACCAGCGCTTGCGACACCGATACCGACGCCCGCATTAGCCGCGCTCTGCGTGAATATATGCCCCATGTGACCAAGATTATTGTTGCTCAGCGTGTGCACAGCGTGCGTCATGCCAATCGTATCATCGTGATGCAGAGCGGCCGCATAACAGGCTTCGACACACACGACAACCTGCTCAAGACCAACGATATCTACCGCGAGATATACACTATCCAAACCCAAGACTCAGGCGATTTTGATAAGGTGTAATGGGCTATGACTCAAGATAAGGTCAATATTGAGCGCCTTGGTTCCCCCTCTAAGATAGAGGGGGTTAGGGGGAGTATGACTTCACGCGTGTTCTCTATAATCCATTTCTGATAAAACAATTACAAGGTTATGCTTCAGGACATGGTCAATATCGAGCCTCAAGTGTTCTCTATAATCCATTTCTGATAAAACAATTACAAGGTTATGCTTCAGGACATGGTCAATATCGAGCCTCAAGGTTCCCCCTCTAAGATAGAGGGGGTTAGGGGGAGTATGACTTCACGCGTGTTCTCTAAAAACTCTTCTAAACTAAAGCATTATCGTCGTGAACTGAGAAATAATTCCACAGTAGCTGAACAAGCTTTATGGAATAGGTTGAAATGTGACCAGGTGGAAGGGCTCCGTTTTCGTCGTCAATATAGCATTGACAATTTTATTTTAGACTTTTATTGTCCAAAATTGAAATTGTGCATCGAACTTGATGGTGACTATCATTTTCATGTAGTTCAGCCAATGAATGATTATGAAAGAGATGAGATTCTTAAGAGCAAATATAACATCACCACACTTCGGTTTGAGAATTATATGGTTTTTGAGCAACCATTTACTATTATAAATGCAATTATAAATTTTAAAGAATCACATGAGGATAAAAGAACTTTAAAATAAAGAGGTGACAAAGTTGATGGGTAAGGAGATTATTTAATAGAGGCAAGTAGATAGGGACGACTTTTATCATACTCCCCCAGCCCCCTCTATCTTAGAGGGGGAGTCTAGCGGCAACATGTGATGGGACGTTATCATACTCCCCCCAGCCCCCTCTATCTTAGAGGGGGAGTCTAGCGGCAACTGGTGATGGGACGTTATCATACTCCCCCCAGCCCCTCTATCTTAGAGGGGGAGTTTGGCGGCAACGTGTGATAGGACGGCATCATACTCCCCCCAACCCCCTCTATCTTTAGAGGGGGAGTCGGGAGGTCTCACTTTAGGCAATTCTTCACTATTATAGCTTTGTTACATCTATATGATGTGTTTCTCATCTTAAGTGATACATAACTAAAAACTTATATAAACAATGAAACAACAAAACCTTCGCATTATTATTGCTGCTGTGGTGGCAATTGTGGCGTGCTCGCTTGGTGCTAATGCCCAGAAGCAGTTCACGCTCGAGGATTTGAACTTTGGTGGAAAGAATTATCGCAACATGATTGCCAAGAGTCGCACTCTCACGTGGTGGGGCGACCAGCTGTTGCACCTGGAGAAAGATTCTTGCTGGACTGTAGACAAGAAAAATGGTAAAGAGAAACTGGCGTTCACCGCTCAGCAGGTGAAGCAGTGGTGTGGGCTGGGCAATGATGCCGCGCTGAGCCTTGCGTGGGTGACGTTCCCATATGGTAACCAGCCATTGATGCTTGTGTATACTGCCGACAAGCGCATGCTCGTCGACGTGAAGAAGCACAAGCTGGAATGGAGCCAGAGCACAAAGGGCGAGACCGAGCAAGACTGGTGCAAGGCAAGCCGCAACGTGGCATTTGTCAAGGGCGACAACCTGTGGATTACCACTGCCAGCGGTGAGACCAAGCAGATTACCACCGATGGCTCGCGAGAGATTGTCTATGCCCAGAGTGTGCATCGCAACGAGTTTGGCATCGAGAAGGGCACCTTCTGGAGCAACAAGGGCAACCGTCTCGCTTTCTATCGCATGGACCAGTCGATGGTGGCCGATTATCCTCTCATCACAGTGCCCGAGATTTACGACAGCGTGAATGTGGAGGCCACGCCAGCGCCCGAGAAATACCCCATGGCAGGGCGCACCTCGCACAAGGTGCAGGTGGGAATACTTGATGTGGCAACCGGCAAGGTGGTCTACCTCAACACTGGCGACCCCACCGACCGCTATTTTACCAATATTGCTTGGAGCCCCGACGACGCTCTCGTCTATATGTTTGAGCTCAACCGCGACCAGAACGACTGCCGCCTGGTGAGCTACAACGCTGTCACTGGCGACAAGGTGGCAGAGATCTACCGCGAGACAAGCGACAAATATGTTGAGCCTCAGCACCCCATAACTTTCTTGCCGTGGGACAATGGCAAGTTTGTGATGCAGAGCCAGAAGGACGGGTATAACCACCTTTATCTGTTTAATGCCGATGGCACGCTCGTAAAGCAGCTCACCAGTGGCAACTGGGTGGTGATGGAGATGCTGGGATTTGATATCGAGCACAAGGCGGTGTTGATCTCGAGCAACGAGATAAGCCCCATCCAGTGCAACCTCTTCAGTGTGGACGTGGCAACAGGCAAGCGCTCGCGCATCGACGAGGGAGGCAAGGGATGGCATGGCGCAGTGATTAACGAGAATGGCACTTGGGTTGCCGACTACTATTCCGAGCCCACCGTGCCTCGCAACATCGCCGTACTGCCCACGACTGGGCAAGGCTGCCTGCGCTACTTCACAGCGCCCAATCCCTGGGAGGGATATAACGTGCCCGAGTACTCCTGCGGCACTATCAAGGCCGATGACGGGGTCACCGACCTCTACTACCGCATGGTTAAGCCTGTGGACTTCGACCCAGCCAAGAAATATCCCACAGTGGTCTATGTCTATGGCGGACCTCATGCCCACAACGTTGACGCACGCTGGAACTACTGCAGCCGCAGCTGGGAGACCTATATGGCACAGAAGGGTTACCTCCTGTTCATCCTCGACAACCGTGGCAGCGAGAACCGTGGACGCGACTTTGAGCAGGCAACATTCCGCCAGCTCGGACAGGTGGAGATGCGTGACCAGATGCGTGGTGTTGAGTTCCTGAGCACACTTCCCTATGTGGATATGGACCGACTGGGCGTGCACGGATGGAGCTTTGGCGGATTCATGACCATCAGCCTGATGACCAACTACCCCGATGTGTTCAAAGTGGGAGTGGCTGGCGGACCTGTTATCGACTGGAAGTGGTATGAGGTGATGTATGGCGAGCGCTACATGGACACGCCACAGAGCAACCCCGAGGGATATGCCAAGACCTCGCTCATCCACAAGGCTAAAGACCTGAAAGGCAGGCTGCAAATCATAATTGGCCTTAACGATCCAACCGTTGTGCCACAGCATGCCTACTCGTTCCTGAAAGCCTGCATCGCTGCCGGCACCCAGCCCGACTTCTATGTATATCCTGGCCAGGGTCACAACATGCGCGGACACCAGAGCGTGCACCTGCACGAGCGCATCACACGCTACTTTGAGGACTATCTGAAACCCTGATTTTCGGCCAAATAGCAAAACAGCAACAAGCGACTGAGCCACAGCCATGGCTGAGTCGCTTGTTTTACCATGCAACAGTAGATTTTTATAAGTTGTCTAAGATGTGTGGCAAATTTCCCACGAGATAAAATGGAATATTGACCAGCTTGAATGGCTTACGTCCTATCGTGGTGACAACATCATTGGTTGAAAAAGGTTGATTCCAAACCCTTATAGCGACATCTATGGGCGCCTTATCGATAAACGAATGCAGTGACCTGAGATGAGAATTGCTGCCTGCTTTCACCTCAATAGGGAAAAGATTAGATTTGTGTGACAATGTGAAATCAACCTCGGCGGTGGAGCCACCTTTTCCTGAAGTCCAAAAACTGCGACGAGCTAGCACTTTGTTGGACAATGCCAACAACTCTTGTGCAACCAAATGCTCAGCAATGCGCCCACGCCACACATCAAGCAAGTTCAGTGATGAGATAACAGCATCTCTCACTCCTGCCGAATAATTCACTAAACCTGTATCTAACCATGCAAGCTTGGGGTGTCGCTTCATCTCGGGTAGTGCTGGCATTGAGGTTGATGTAGAGGGATATATGAGTTCAACCAGCATAGCTTTAGCCAGAACATTAAAAGCCTCTCCCACTTCACGTGCGCCATAACGAGACCCGGCAAAGTTGCCCAAGGTTATTGTCTCGCCGGCATGGGCCCAGCCATAGGTGACTATGTGCCGCACCACATCCTTTAGTTTATTACCATTGACATATTTCTCAACATCATCAATGTAGGTTTGAAGTAATGTTTCATATACATCGTCCATACCAAGCACACTCCCCGACTGAACGTAACGTTTAACCGCTTCGGGCATGCCGCCCACAACACTATAACAATTAAATAGCGCCATGAGTTCCTCGTGATAAACCGCACTATGCTCAGGTGAATTAATCGCTTTTACTAAATGCTGTTTATTTAAAGCATTAATGAATTCCCTGAAGGTACATGGGCGCACCGCCATATACTGCACTCTACCAACGGGAAATGACACATTGATATCCACAACATTCTCAAGCAGTGATCCAGCAGCGATTACATGCAAGTCATTGCGTTGTTCATAGAAATATCGTAATAGAGCAATAGCGTGCAGTGAGTTTTGTATCTCATCAATAAATATTAATGTGCTGCCATTGTTAGGCGCCTTTCCCGCATCATTAAACAACCCTTCAACAAGCATGTCGAGAGGAATGTCACGTTCAAAGAGCCTGCGTTTAGCAATATTTTCAAGATTAAACGACAAATAGTTGTCGTAAGTTTTCCCAAATTCATTGACAACAGTGGTTTTGCCCACCTGCCTGGCACCACGTAAAATGAGCGGTTTGCGGTTAGGACTTTGCTTCCACTGCTCTAATTGTTGTAGTATTTCTCGATAAAACATAATAAAATCAATCTTTTACACGATGCAAAGATAGTATTTTTGTCGCAAATCACAAGATATTTGAGCAAAAAAATGCATCAAATCACAAGATACATGTGTGATTTTTGTCACAAAACACAAGATACATGGGCAAAATATTGCTCGAAAACACAAGATGTGTGAATGATTTGGGCAAAATACAGAGTCGATGTGCTGGTTGGTGATGTGCTGATGATGTGTGGGTTAGGGTAGGGGATATAAAAAAGAAATCCCTGACTCAACGTCGGGGATTGCTTAACTAATTAACTTTCTAATACCATTAACATAAACCTTAAAACAATGAAAAGTATCGTCTCACGACGAAAAAGATTTCATAACCTTAAAAAACTAATACCATGAAAACTGATGCAAAGATATAGCATTTTGTGTTATAAAACATAATTTTCAAGCAGAAAAGTCGAATATTTAACATTAATTAAGAAAAATGGTGCCTTTTGGCAGTTTTTTGGGCAATTACTTTTGCCGTTAAATATAAAATGGTAACTTTGCAAGTTGAAATGCGAGTTGTTGAAATGAGGTATATTCGACACATATTTCGGATAGTGTTGCTGACGCTGATTCTTGCGCCGGTGCTGTTCTCTTGTGCCTCGACCAAGCATGTGCCCGATGGGCAGTACCTGCTCGACAAGACCAAGATTATCATCAACGACAAGGAGAATGAGAGTGACATCAACAAGCAGGAACTTGTGAACTACCTTCGCCAGACCGAGAACCACAAGGTGCTGGGAGGCTTCAAGATGCAACTTGCCATCTACAACATCTCAGGAAAAGACTCCTCCAACTGGTTCAACAAGTGGATTAGGCGTGTGGGTAGCCCACCAGTGATCTACGACTCCACACTGACAATGGCGAGCGAGAATCAGCTGCAGCGTGCACTCATCAACAAGGGTTACCTCAAGAGCGTGGTCACCAGCGATGTCACCCTCAACGCCAAGAAGAAAAAGGCCGCGGTGAACTACAACATCACCCTCAACCAGCCCTACCGGGTGAGGTCGGTGAGCTATGACATCACCAATGATAGCCTGCGCGAGCTGATCTTGAGCGACACTGTAGATTTCCCCGTCAAGCCCCAGTCGCTGCTCGACCACAAGAAGCTCGATGCCGAGCGCGAAATCATTGTGCAGCGATTGCGCAACAATGGCTACTATGCCTTCAACAAGAACTATATCACATTCCTTGCCGACACTGCTGCCGGTTCGCACGAGGTGGACCTGACGCTGAGCCTGAGCAACAAGACCCAAGACCTGCCTCACTTGCCGCACATCGAAACGCACCGCCAGTTCTACGTGCGCAATGTGGTGTTTGTCACCAACTACGATGCTGTGACCATGCAGGAAGGGTTCTATGGCGACACAGCCACCTACAACGGCATCATGGTGCTCTATGGCGAAGACCGGTATATCGCCAAGGAAATCCTCGACGAGAACTGCTTCATAAGGCCTGGCTCAATCTACAACGCTGCCGACGTGGACCGCACCTATAAGGCGCTGGGACGACTGGGCATCATAAAGTATATAAACATCGACATGAAGGCGGTGGGCGAAGTGGGCGGAAACTTGTGGATCGACGCCTATGTGCTGCTCAACCGCGACAAGTCGCAGACGATATCCTTCTCACTCGAGGGCACCAACAGCGAGGGTGACCTGGGATTTGGAATAGGTGCCGACTACCAGCACCGCAACATCTTCAAGGGCTCCGAGATATTGAACGTCAAGTTCAAGGCTTCCTACGAGAGCCTCTCGGGCGACTTGAGCGGCCTTATCAATGACAACTACAGTGAGTATTCGGGCGACGTGGGCATCACCTTCCCGCGCTTTAAGGCACCCTTCCTGCGCGATAGCTTCAAGCGCAGGATTCAGGCGTCGACCGAGTTCATGACAAGTTTCAACTACCAGGAGCGCCCCGAGTACACCCGCGTGATTGCCGGTGCCGGATGGAAATACATCTGGAGCGAGAAAAACAACCAGATGCGTCACACGTTCAACCTCATCGACCTGAGCTATGTGTACCTGCCCAAGAGCAAGATCAACTTCCTGGACAGCATCACCAACCCGCTGCTGCGCTATTCCTATGAGAACCACCTTATCATGCGCATGGGCTACACCTTCTATAAGACCAACAAGCGCGTGATCAACCCGTTGAGCCCTGTCACACAGAACAACATCTACACCATCAGAGCCTCGGCCGAGACTGCCGGCAACCTGCTCTACGGCATCTCGCATCTGATAGGGCAGAAGCGCGAGGCCGACGACAGCTACAAGGTGGTGGGAACTCGTTATTCCCAATATGTGAAACTCGATGGCGACTTTGCCATCACTCACTACATCTCGCAGCGCAGTTCGCTCGCTTTCCATGCTGGACTGGGAGTGGCGGTGCCCTATGGCAACAGCACGGTGCTGCCTTTTGAGAAGAGGTTCTACGCCGGTGGCGCCAATAGCGTTCGAGGCTGGGGAGTGCGCACCCTGGGCCCTGGCAGTTTCAACGGCAAGAATGCGCAGAACAGCTTCATCTATCAGTGTGGCGACATCCGTCTTGACCTGAACCTGGAATATCGCTGCAAGCTGTTCTGGGTGCTCGAGCTGGGAGCCTTTATCGACTGCGGCAACATCTGGACGATAAGAGAATATGACAACCAGCCTGGCGGTGTGTTCAAGTTCAACAAGTTCTATGAGCAGCTGGCACTGTCCTATGGACTGGGACTGCGCATGAACTTCACCTATTTCCTCGTTCGCTTCGACGTGGGAATGAAGGCCCATAACCCTGCCTCGGGACAGGAGCACTGGCCGCTGTTCACGCCATCGCTCAAGCGCGACGCCGAGTTGCACTTCTCGGTGGGCTACCCATTCTAGTGTAAATACAAGAAGAAATAAAACTATAAAGCAAATGAAGCAGTTAGCAATATTTGACCTCGATGGCACTTTGCTCAACACCATTAAGGACCTGGGCGAGGCGGTGAACTTTGCCCTCGACAAGAATGGTTTCCACACCCACAGCATCGCCAGCTATCCGTTCTTTGTGGGAAACGGCGTGAGGCGACTCATTGAGAGGTCGCTGCCTGAAGATGCCCGCAAGCAGTCGACGGTAGTCGAGACCATGCTGCGCGATTTCAAGCAGTACTACAACGAGCACAATACCGACCGCACTCAGCCCTATGACGGAATGCCCGAGCTGTTGCATCAGCTTCAAGAGCAGGGCGTAAAACTTGCCGTCGCCAGCAACAAATACCAGCAGGCAACCGAGAAAATCATTGGGCATTTCTTTGCCGATATCGACTGGGTGGCAGTGGTAGGGCAGCAGGAGGGTGTTCCTGTCAAGCCCGACCCCTCGATCATTTTCATGATTCTCTCGCAGGCCAAGGTCGCCAAGCAAGACACCTTGTACGTGGGCGATTCGGGCATCGATATGGAAGCTGCCCGCCGCGCATGTGTCGACTCGGTGGGAGTCACCTGGGGCTTCCGTCCTGTCAAGGAACTCAAGGAGAACCATGCTAATGTCATCATCAACAAGCCCATCGACATTCTTCCCATCATCGAGAATGGCATACCGCTGTAAAACGGAGAAGCACACTTCACACACACACTCTGTGATGTTACTCGGCAGCATCGCAGTGCGGCAAGAGGAGGGGTGGGGCAGGACTATGTAGTTTTTTTTGAGTACTTTTTTACTTTTTTTTGAAAAAAAGTGGGCAAAAACTTGCACAGTTCAAAGCATCGCTTTTCGAAAAAAGCATGGGTGCTTAGCTCAGCTGGTTCAGAGCATCTGCCTTACAAGCAGAGGGTCGGCGGTTCGAATCCGTCAGCACCCACCCAAGATTAAATCGCTGATAGTAATTTGATTAATTCAAGACTATCAGTGATTTTCTCTTATAATTGACCCTTGCGAGCCGTTAAAAAAAATGGCAACTATGCACACTTTTTCCTATGTTTTCATTCTTTTTGTGTGAAATGATTGCTCATTTGATTGCTCATTTTTCTGTGCAATCTGAAATGAAAAAAGCGATAAAGTTGCAAGTGCCTCTCTTTTTATTATGGCAAGTACCAGGATTTTTTTAGATGACCGGAGAACAAAACCTGGCAAACCCAGTGTTTTGAAAATTGCAATCGCTCATAGGCATAAGACTGTCTATGTGTCACTAAACTCAAAGATTTTTACCTATCAATGGGATTGCAAAAAGTTGAAGGTGATTAATCACCCAGAGCAGATGAAGCTTAATGTCTACATCTCAGGTGTTAAGCAGAAGGTTGATTATGGAATCCTCTCACTAGTTAGTGAAGGGAAAATCGCTTCAATGACAGCTGTTGATATCAAGAAGCATATTGACCAGCTTATACATCCTGAGAAAGCGGAAAAGGAGAAAGAAATTACTGAATACAAGAATCTTTTCTCAACAAGGTTTTTGAAGTTCGCTGACAGCAAACAACCAAGTACCCGCAAAATCTATATGCACACTTATTCACGCATGGAGATCTTTGAGGGTGAGCATCTTACCAAACTAAAATTCGAAGACATAACCAAAGATTGGCTCACTTCGTTTGAGAAATTCTTGTCTGAGACATCACCTTCGCAAAATGCCAGAAACATTCATTTCCGCAACATCCGTGCTGTTTTCAATGAAGCTATTGATGAGGATATTACAACCGCTTATCCTTTCAGACGTTTTAAGATTCGTCCAGTGGCAACTGCAAAACGCAATTTGAAAGTTGAGGATTTGAGGATGCTAATCAATTATCCTTGCGAAAAGTATGCACAGAAGTATCTAGACATGTTCAAGCTGATGTTCATGCTTATAGGAATCAACAGCATTGATCTCTGTCACCTTAAAGAGATTTCCAATGGCAGAATCAACTACCATCGAGCAAAGACTAAACGCTTATATTCCATTAAAGTTGAGAAGGAAGCTATGGAAATCATCGAGAAATACAGAGGCAAGAATTGGTTGCTTAACATCCTGGATGGATATAATGACTATCATGACTTCACCAAGCACATGAACAATGCCTTGAAGAACATCGGGCCATTGAAACGTAGTGGATTGGGAGGAAAGAAAGAGCGAAAGCCCTTATTTCCAAATATCTCATCATATTGGGCACGTCACTCATGGGCGACAATAGCATCCAGTCTGGACATACCACGTGACACCATAGCCCATGCTTTGGGGCATGGTGGAAACACTGTAACAGACATATATATAGACTTTGACCAGCAAAAAGTGGATGACGCAAATCGTAAAGTGCTTGATTGGGTTCTATACAAAAAGAAGTAAACTTTCAACTATGCAGAAAAGGCTGTACTTAAATCAAAAAAGTGCAGTCTTTTTTGCCAACAATAGGTGATGGAATCAGTGATGGAGTTTGTGATGTGATGTGCGATGTTGTATGTGACGCATCATGTGATGTTGTCTGTGCTTCTATATTAATTTAAGGTGGTGGAAATGGTGATGGTATTAGCGATGTTCTTTGTGATGCATATAATGATGTTGTATGTGAAGCAACAAGTTCAAAACATAACAAAAAGAGACCACATTTTTGCAGTCTCAAAGTGATGGAATTATTAATAATAAGTGGGTTCCTTATATTACCTTATAAAACTCTCCCTTCAAAAGATTTGACATACCTTCTTCATTGAACTGGGCCGTTATCTTTACGCAGAGGTATTTCTTTCCGTCGATGAAGAAGGTGGAGCGGACATTAGGAATCTCTTTGGCAAGGAAGGAGAATGTGTATTTCTTCTTTCGGTCAATGTTAGTGAACGAGGTGCGCTCCACCCCTTGTCCGTATGCCTGGTTGTTGATGCGCAGCGAGAAGGGATGGTTTGCATATATAGCTCTCCATGTTATTGTCAGCGTACCTTGTGGTGAGTCGGTGTTCTGTGTCACGTAAGAATAATCCGTGTCAAAAGAGTCTATCCACGGATGTGGCAGATGTGGCGGGAACATTGCAGTCGCTCCATCCCAGAATGCCACATTCAGGTTGCTGAATATCTCATCCTTCGCCTCCCTTTCACCATTGCCTACAGTGCGGCATGCCCCGAACTGAATCACCTCGTCTATATCTGCATAGTCAGAGAGGAATGGATTGTTCGGGTTATGCGAATGATGTGCTGGACCAGTGTCAGCATCATTGCCGAAGTCTCCACACTCCAGGAATGTTATTGGTCCTTTATCTCTATCTGTGGCATCGATGCACACAGGAACAATTCTCAATTCTTCAATGTTGTCGCGGTTCTCCTCGTCAAGGATGAGATTTCCGAATCGGTTCACCGGCACCAGTCGGCACACATTGCCCCAAGTCTCGAATACATTGCCACCTTGTGTGCGGTATTCAATCCTTTCCACCACTTCCACCACGAAGTAAGTGTCTACGTCCTGCGCATGGTGCAAGCCCCATTTGCCGCCAGGATATAAGTTGCTTCCACGAGGCTCGGTGTTGTCGCTTATGCAGTCCTGCTTCAGTCTGTGGGTAAGCAGCTGCGCCAGCGTCTCGTATTCCGTGCATTTCACAGTGCCGTCAGGCTTTGTGAGCCGATGGATGTACCACTCACATGAATAGAAGTTGTCCAAACGGTGGCCACCTTTCGCATATCCACGGTTCAGCATAGCCTTATAATCATCCTCATCTTCCGTGTCCACCTCCACAGAGAACTCATCCACCACTTGCTCTATGAGTACACTCCCTGCCGACTCCACATTTTCCTGCGTCTTGGAACAGCTGATATGACCTTTCTTGTGGTCGATGTCGAATTCATAGAGAAGCAGATTCTCCAGTTCCATAAAGAACTCGTTGATTGTCCAATGAGGTAGTGCAGTCGCCCATTTGCCTGATGACCACACATAAGGAGTGGTGTTCATTACAATAAGGTACTTGTATATACTGTTCTCCCACATAGAGAAGTCGTATGTATAACCGAGAGCGTCGCATATCTTCTTGGTCAGCCACAGCAGGTTCGGCTGGAATGAGTAACCTTTTGAATAGTCCAAGTCATCGTCATTATCCCCTTCTGTTTTCCATTCATATCGGTTCTGCGAGCTGTTCCACTTCACGCAGTTCTGCAGAACGCCAGTCGAGTTGTTTACCCATGGAAGTGCCGTGTAGTCCTGCCATCGGGACCACATCTGCTGAGGCGTTATGTTTGATGGAGTCAGACTCGGCCAATTCCCGAGGTCAAGTTCATTGATGTACTTCTCGTCGAAGCGAGGAAAGAAGTTCTGATAAGATCTTTTCTCGAGAAACTGCACTTTCACATACTCGTGAGTAATCTCAGTTATCACCACAGCACCTCGCTTGTAGAAGTTCGTGTCCTGCAGCACAGCGTCATAGTAGATGGTTTCAACATCTACGTCCTTTCTTATCAGCAGTCCAAACACTGCGAGGTTCTGTGAGCATCCCGCCAGAGGCAGCTCAATCTCCATGCTGTAGTCATCTGCATCCGTGAATATGCGGTTCTCCGAGACGTATTCTATCGATGCACCTTTCTTCAGCGCAACCTGTTGTCCGTTAATTGTAAGTATCATAAAAAAGCGATTGATTTACAATGCAAATGTAAACCAATCACTTATGCTTTCAAAAGACGTTGCTATATATCTAAATTGTTAATCTCATAGATCATAGTTGGGATTATGTCACTATAAAAATGTATTCGAGCATTATTGGCATCATACATAATTGTTGTTAGTTTTGATAATCTTTCACAATTAAACTCATATCTTGCAATAGGAGTTTGTTTTTCATTTAAAAGAACAATACTTATACCATTAGCGATGGTAAAATTGTCAATATTAATTAAGCCTCTTGTGTTACATTTAATTGGAATACTATTCATAATATATAATTTTTTATTAATAATAAGTGTCATGCATGAATGCAACACAAATAAATAAAGAAAAATCGAAATCACAAAGAAAAATTATTGAATTTTTCAAATATTAAGAGGTCCCTTTTCTGTGCTTTTATTATAGTCATTTACAAGTGAAATGAACTTTTCAGTGATTTTGCCTTTAAATATGGAAGCAAACTTGCTTGCTTCATTTACGCAAAATTCGTCCTGAATACTCTTATTTAAGAATTCAGATCTTTCTTTTTTCTTCAGAACCTCAGTATAATAGTCGTTAATTAGGAATGCAAGATGTTTTTCTTTTGAGTATTCTGCTTTTGCTTTCTCTATTGCGTTTCTTGTTTCTTTCTCAAGTATACAAACACCATCTCTATATCCATCGCTAAGATAAGCATCATTATCAAGAAAAATATTTTCTTGTTTTTGAGGAAGTAGATATGCAAGAAACTTATCATCATATGGTAGACTCTGATATAACTCTTCAAAGTAATGATCATCCTTTCCTGGTCTGCTAATATAACGCCCAATTTTCATAATTTTATATGTTTCCATAATGTCAAAAGCATTAATAGAATCAATATGCTTTTGGAATTTTATTATAGCATTTGTTATTTCATCCAAAGTGGGCCATCCTAAATAATTTATATTTGTCAATTCTTTATACATCTCATATATATGAGCCTCTTTCATCATATATATTCCGCATCCAAAAAGTCCTCGCCATATTGTACATATATTATTTTCAATTATAGGATAGTATATACAATAGTTGCGATACGGCTCATAATCAAAATATGGTATACCTTCGTTTATTAATTTCCAAGTTTCATCATCGTGATTCACACCATCTGCCCTAAGAGAACTTCTTTTATCGTTTATCCTTACTAATGAAGACACAGGATATACATAATCAACCTTAGCAGTGAATCCATTGTAATCATATGACAGATATGAAACTAATGTATTTTGTGTAATTTCAAGATCTGTTTCTTTATCAAAATAGAATAATTTACTCTCATAATATTGTTCCTTACCATCATATGGAGCTTTTCGAACTCCATACAATAAACCAAACTTGTCACCTTTATTACAGTATGCCATAAGGCCTAGATGAACTTGTCGATTGCCATAATCCTTTTTTATATATCTCATTTTCGAAGTTATTATTTATTATTTAGTGTAGCTGCAAAGTTAATAATTCTTTTTTCATTTTCTCTTACTTTTCGGTGATTTATTATTCATCAATCGTTGGTAACTTTCCTGTGCCTGTTTGATACCGAGATCACCTGTCACGGTGTTCACGGTTACAAACGGCTCATCCAATCGAGCGTTCAGCCTCTTAATTGCCTCTCGCAGTTCCGCATTCTCTTGTATTATCACCTGCGGTTGCATATTGGCGATAGCTGCTGGTGCCGTTATAGAGCGTGACACATCACTGCCACGAAGAGAACCGATAGTGTTAGTGCGCTGCGCATAGTCCAGTGCCTCTATCAGCGGACGTGCCACAGGCGAGGCGAGCAGTTTCTGCGAAGCCACCCATTCCCCGGCATGCACGACTCCAGCCACCTCGTCCACTGCACCAGGCTTTGTGAAGCCACCCTTTGCGTATCCTTCCGAAGCCGACTGCTGCTGTTGCTTCTTGATTGCAGCCACCTGCACCATACCTGCCGCCAGTGCCATAGCCGCCGCTACAGGAGCGATAATGTAGCCCACTAAAGGAATGGCTGCAGCCGATGAGTAGGCGTTGATGGCAGCCGTGGCAGTCTGTGCCAGGGCCTGCATCACCTCCATGGCGTACATCTTGCGGTTCGCCTCATCCTTGATCTTCTTCACCTCCTGCTGTTTCTTCTTCTCAAGTTGCTTTGTCATGTATGCATTGCCCTGTGCCGCCTCTATCTCACGGTCATACTTCTTCTCCACAGCGGCCACCTCCATCTCCATCTCGGCCTGCATCAGCGAGCGCAGCTGCGAGAACAGCGAGGACATTCCCGATGACACAGCGTCGATGGATTTGGTGACTGCCTTGCCCACGTCCGACTCCAGCCAATCCTGAGCGTCCTTGTTGAACTTCTGCATAAAGTTGAGGTTGTCCTCCTCGTTGAGCTGGTGGTATTTCTTCTTCAGGGCGAGCTTCGCTTTCTCGTATGCCTCCTCTATGCGGAGTTTCTCCTTGGCGTTGTCGCCCACCATCTCCAGCTCTGCCTTGTACTGCTCGTCAAGCAGCGCCATAGCCTTGTCGAACTCCTGCTTGTCCTCCACCGCGTTGTTCCCGAAGTATTCGTCCTTGATCTTCTTCAGTTCAGCCTGGTGCTTCAGCAGTTCCTCTTCCGCTTCCTGCTGTTTCTTTATCTGTTCCTGTATCAGCCTGTCCTGGTACGCGGCCTCGGCATTGAGGAAGTCGTTCCACGCCTTACTGTCCACCTCGGGCTTCGCCATGTAGTATGCCTCCTGCAGCAGGTGCAGCTCTTCTCCGGCCTTGCCGTCGGCAGACACATCAACAGATATCACAAGACCTTTGTCATCGGCGGCGAGAGACCTTTGTCATCGGCGGCGAGGATGTCCTCCGCGCCTTGCAGAGTGTTATACACATAGTCCTTCAGCTCTTTCTCTGTCAGCACCGAGCCGTCAGGAAGGATTGGAGTCACCAGTATCTCCCGAACATTCCCCTCACTGTCCTTGATGCCGTACTGCGAGGAATAGACAGTAGCCACAGCCTCTCCCTCCTTCTCGGGATTGCCAGACCATCCAGCCTGTGTCAGCGCGTATGCGTCAATAATCGGTCTGTTGAACAGGTCCACATTGCCGTTGTAGTTCTCGAGCATCATCTGCTCAGCTTTGTCCTTTGTCTCCTGCCACTCAGTTATCGGTGCCAGTGCCTGGTCACGGTAGATGTCCTGTATGTTCTTCAGATGCTCCAGCTCAATCCGTGTCATCTCCTCGTTGTATGTCTCGGTGGAGATCTTGTTGTCGAGGTAAGACTGCTGAAGCTCAGCCTTGCGGATGGCGTAGGCACGCTTCTCCTCCTCGATGGACTGCTTGTTCGCCTCATCCATCTGCTTCTTCAGAGTCTCATAAAGATGCGCCTCTATCACTACACGCTCGTTGCCCTCAAGGTCGGTATGCGCGAGCTGCTTGCGGTAGAACTCCTCCTCGATTTTCAGCATACGCTGTGTGTGCTCCTCGTAGTTGTCCTCGCCGATGGCATAGTCAATCCTTGCCAGAGCCTCCTCACGCTCACGCCATGACTTCTCGGCAGCAAACTTGTCCTCTTTTTTCTGAGACCCGCTGCTGCCGCTGTGACTTCGGCTGCTATGGCTGCGGCTGCTGTGGTTTCTTCCGTTTCCACCATTCCCACCGTTTCCTCCACCTCCAGGAGTGTATGACGGATCAACAATAACCGGCTCAGTCACGGAAGTTGACTCAGTGCTGATAAGGTTCTCCTTTCCGGCGTATCTCACCAGACGGTCAATCTGTGCCCTCACGGCTGCACGCTGCCCCTTCAGCTGCCTGACTTGCTTTGAGTCAGGCACACCGGTAATTTGGCCGTTGGCGGTCATGCTTGCGCCGTAGGCGTGCGCCACAGCCTCCTTCATCTCGTAGCGTCCACTACCGCTGTGAGTGTCCACTGCACCCTGCACCCTCGCTATGTCATACTCCTGTGCTGTCGCAATCTCACGTGACAGCCTCTCATCCTCCTTGATCAGACGCTCATATTCCGCACGGTTCGACTCCAGACGTATCTTGCGCTCCAGCGACACGAGATAGTCGTC
Source organism: uncultured Prevotellaceae bacterium (assembly GCA_900318065.1). Lineage (GTDB taxonomy): Bacteria > Bacteroidota > Bacteroidia > Bacteroidales > Muribaculaceae > Sodaliphilus. The sequence goes on along the minus strand of ONIY01000007.1, from coordinate 69 downwards.
AAGAGCCTTCTTGTTCTCGTGGTACTTTCCTGTCTCCGCGTCAAGTTTGGCGCAGTAGTTAGGGATGAT
>ONIY01000084.1 GCA_900318065.1 uncultured Prevotellaceae bacterium | reverse complement strand
GCGTCTACCAATTCCGCCACCTGGACATGAGGTTTAAAACCTGGAGCGAAAGACGGGACTCGGACCCGCGACCCCGACCTTGGCAAGGTCGTGCTCTACCAACTGAGCTACTTTCGCAAATAGATGTTCAAAGAACTTGAGCGAAAGACGGGACTCGGACCCGCGACCCCGACCTTGGCAAGGTCGTGCTCTACCAACTGAGCTACTTTCGCGTGAGCAATCATTTTTTGATTGCGGGTACAAAGGTAGATGTTTTTTTTGAACTGGCAAAATATTTTGCCACTTTTTTTCAATTATTTTTTCAAGTTTATAAGGTTGAAGAACTGCTGTTGTAGTTCAACTTTCTTAAAATCACCTGAATAGTGCATTGTAACGGTAGTTGTTTCTTGTTTTTCAATACCCCGCATTTTCATGCACATGTGTGCAGCTTCGCACACTACAATCACTCCCTTGTTTTTTATATTGTCGCTAACGATGTTGCAGATGTCGCTTGTGAGTCGTTCCTGCACTTGCAGTCGTCGTGCCTGGCTTTCTACCACTCGTGCCAGCTTGCTCAGTCCAACGATCTCCCCGTTAGGGATGTATCCAATGGTCACTGTCCCGAAGAAGGGTAGGATGTGGTGCTCACACAGTGAGTAGAACTCAATGTCTTTCACAATGACAATGTTGTCGTCATGGTGAGTGAAAAGAGCTTGCTTGATGAGTTGTGCGGGATTGGTGTTGTAGCCGCTTGTGTTGTCGATGAGCGCTTTGGCTGCTCGCTGTGGAGTCTTTACTAGTCCTTCTCTTGTGGGGTCCTCTCCAAGCAGTTCAATTATCGACTTGATGTGTGAAGCCAGTTTCTCGACTTGTTCTTCGTTATATATGGGTTTCCTGTTGTTGCTCATTATTTCCACACATTAATGTGATCGTGAATGATAGTCATCTCTTTGGCATAGAGTGGGAATGCCTGCCTTAGTTGCTTGAGAGCTCGGTGAGCTGCCTCTTCGTCGGCAAAGTCGCCCAGTCTAAGTCGCCATGTGGGTGCCTTGTAGTTAAAATAGAATTGATATTGTGGGAATTTCACCGATATGTCTTTAGCCCGCTTTTGGGCGTTGGTCTTGGCGTTCTTGGATTTGTTGGTGTGATAAACGAGAATGCGGTATCCGTAGCTTCTCATTTCCACCTCTTGCCGTGACTGCAGGTTGGAGCTGTTCTTACCGGTGCTGAAGTCACGGTTGAGCGATTCGGGTTTCTTTGTGTCGACCCATGGTTTCTTGTCGGTCCTTGGGGCGTTGACGGCAGTGTTGTTGGCGGGTTGTTGCCATTGTTGTGCTGGCCTTGGAGAGCTAGACACTGCTGGACGGTTGGTGCCATTGTCGGCCGAGGTAGTCGTTTCACCACCTTCGCTTGTGGTTGTCTCACTTTTGCTCTCGCTAGTAGCCGGTTGAGGCTCGGTTTTCTTTTCGGGCTCAACTTGAGTGCCTTTTTTCAAGCCAGTGGGTGCATTGATATTTACCTGGGCAAAAGTTGCTGGCATGCAAGCTATTGCCAAGATAGCAGCTAGAATAATATGCTTGAAATCAATGTGTTTCATATCTTTTAGAGTGATATAATTGCAAATTAGGTTACAAAGATATAAAAAAATTATCGATGTAACCTAATTTTTATGGTAGCAATTTTAGCAGTGGTTGAGAAGTCGCCAAAAAGTCGCTAAAATTGAAGTTCAGTTTTTGTATTCCAATGCCTTGATTTAGAATGCTGTAACGATGCCCATGAAGTCTTGAGCCTTGAGCGATGCGCCACCAATCAAGCCACCGTCGATGTCGGGTTTAGCAAAGAGCTCTTGCGCGTTGCTGGGCTTGCAGCTGCCGCCGTAGAGGATGGTGGTGTCATCGGCCACTTGCGCCCCAAACTGCTGTGCCACAAGATTGCGGATGAATGCATGAACCTCTTGAGCCTGATCGCTGGTAGCGGTCTTGCCTGTGCCGATAGCCCAAATGGGCTCATAGGCGATGACGATGTTTTTCCATTGCTCTTGAGTGAGGTGGAAGAGCGACTCGCTGATTTCGGCCTTGATAACGTCTTCAACCTTGCCTTGCTCTCTCTCTTCCAGACTCTCGCCGCAGCAGAAGATCACCTTAAGACCGGCCTCAAGAGCCAGGTCAACCTTAGTCTTGAGCATCTCGTTAGACTCGTTGTAGTAGCCACGACGCTCGCTATGACCCAGAATCACATAGTTGGCACCAGTAGATGCCACCATAGGAGCCGAAACCTCGCCGGTATAGGCACCGCTGTTGTGGTCGGCACAGTTCTCGGCTGCAAGCCCCACGAGGTTGATGTCGATTACTTGTTTCACGGCAGTGAGGTGTGTGAAAGGCACACCAATCACTACGTCACACTTGCGGTCGCCACACTGGGCAACAGCTTCGTTAACAGCTTTAGCAAGCTCTACTCCTTCGGGCACTGTAGTGTTCATCTTCCAGTTGCCGGCAACGATGTTTTTTCTCATTTTCAAAAAAGTTTTTTACATTTAATTATCAAAAAGTTATTATCGCGTTCTAAGCAATGCGCCTGCCGTTGCTAATCCTCTTTAGGTTTCTTGAATCGGTTGACAAAGAAACTTATAACAGGGTAAATCCTGTTCACAAATAGCAACGCTATCATAATGAGCAGGTAGGGCCACAGCAGTTCCCACAGTTGCAACGATGGCGAGATGTCGTCGCTCAGCTGCGCCAGTGGCACCTTGCTGTTGAGCAGTTGCTTGGTGGGTATTGAGCTGAGAGTCCTTTTCCACACAACGACACCTTTCTCGACATAAACCACTGCAGGGTTTCCTCTCGCCAGCATCTTAATCTCGCTGTCGTCGCCAGTGTAGATGGGGTAGTTGGGGCCAGTGAGGTCACTCCACTCTTCAATCTGTTCTTGCGACGCCGAGGTGATGGCATAAAGTGTAGCGCCCTTGTTGCTGCAAGTCTTTGCCAAATCATTGAGGGTGAAGGCATAGGCCTTATTCACTCGGTCAATGTCGGGCATCAATATCAGCAACTGGTTGCTGGTGGAGTCGAGCACCTCCTCGGTGATGTCGGTTCCCTGGTCATAGATTGTTACCGCGTTGATGGCAGCCTTTTGGGCAGGGGAGAGGTCAGGGGTGACCTTCTTGCGGTCGATAAACGTCCAGCCGTCTTCCTCGTCGGGGATGCTGTCGATGGAAAACTCTTGCTGCTGCCCGTCCTTCTCGTAGACGAAGACAAAGTCGCTGTCGGCCACTGGTTGCAGCTGTGAACCGATGTGAGTTCCCACCTTGTAAGGGCGGAAGTCGATAAGAGGCTGCGTGGAGTAGCCCACCGTGGATATCGCAATCGACAGCCCCAGCGTGAGCAGCATCACAATCCACTGGATGATGGGTCCATAGATGCAAGGCACCGATTTGTTTTGCAGCAGCAAGTAGATGAGCATCACCGTGAGCACCACATTTTTCCAGAACGTCTGCCAGTTAGTGAGCTTAATGGCATCGCCAAAGCAGCCACAGTCGGGCACGGCATTAGTAGTAGCCAGGAAATAGGTGAGGGGGAGCATCACGCCCATGAGCAAGAGCAGCAGCAGGGGAGTGGCGCGCCTGAGGCACCCGGTGATGAGCATCACGCCAAGCACCAGTTCTATTGCTGGCACGGCAAATGCCAGGAACACCTCACTGCCCTGGAGAGTGGCGAGGTCGAGTGCAGCGATATACTCCTGAAACTTGTAGACGCTGCCCATGGGGTCGATGGCTTTCACAAATCCCGAGACCACAAAGGTTGCGCCCACTATAATGCGCAGCAATATCACCGCAACTTTATTGAAGGGGTTGCTGGCGATTTTCTTATGGATGTCTTTTAGCGCTGCCAACATATCCTATCGCTCATTAAGCCTTCTCGGCATCCTGCCTCTCATTATGCTTGATGAGGGCAAACACAGCATAGTTGATAATGTCCTGGATATTGGCATCAATGCCTTCGCTCACGCGTGTTTTCCCGCCCTTGTTCTCAATCTCCTTGATGCGCTGGAGTTTCGAGAGAATCATGTCGGTATAGCTCTGGTCGCGCATCAGCCGCCATGCCTCGCCATAGTCGGTGTTCTTGGCTATCATCAGTGTTTTGGTGGCGTTGATATACTGGTCATAGAGCAGTGTCACTTGGTCGCACGTCATATCAACTTCCTCGCTATATCCCTTATCGAGCTGGATAAGCTCCATGATGCCATAGTTGATGATGCCCACATATTCGGGCCAAATCTCCTCGCCCACCATCGACGAGCCGTTAATCTCGATGGTGCGTATGCGTTTGGCTTTGATAAGGATCTGGTCGGTGAGAGTTTGTGGCCTGAGAATGCGCCAGTTGGGGCCATAGTCACCCATCTTGGAGATAAACATCTCACGGCATTGAGCTATGACGGCGTCATATTGTTTGTTGGTGCTAGACATGAGTTTTTCTTTTATTTTTTGCAAAGTTAGTGAAAATAGTTAGAATCCTAAAATTTAACGGCAAATTTTGCTCAAACGGCGAATTTTGAACAGCAAATGCTGCACGGGGATAGGGGATGGAGGATTGGTGAGGGAATTGTTGGGCACAGCGATTGCGTTAGATTCTCTTTTGCCATGTGCTGGCGCACATGATAATCAGAGAGCCTGCGGCTCTAAAATTGTTTATTTTAAAATCTGGGCGCTAAAGCGCTAAAATAATAGTTAGAAAAGGTGGAACGTAGAACGAAGAACGGCGGTGAGGGCACAATAATCTCACAAAGCTGCACCTGTCGGTGTCACTAATTGTGGAACGTGGAACGAAGAACGGCGGTGAGGGCACAATAATCTCACAAAGCTGCACCTGTCGGTGTCACAAAGCCTCGCAAGCTCGGAATTATATAATTCTTTTGTCTTTAAAATTCCTGCGACAGCAGGCTTTGTGACCACGGAGTGGCAACTTTGTGAGAGTATCCCTGCGTGGTGGTTATTCCCTGTGAGGAAACAAATCCTCCAGCGGACAAGGCACGCCTTGTCCCTACA
>ONIY01000030.1:39967-43220 GCA_900318065.1 uncultured Prevotellaceae bacterium | reverse complement strand
GGTAATTTTTCCTCTCAAAAAGCTGCACCTATAGGTGTCAGCCAATTGTGGAAGGTGGAAGGTGGAACGTGAAACGGCGGTGAGGACACAATAATCTCACAAAGCTGCACCTATAGGTGTCGAAAAGTCTTTCAGCATCAATGGGCTGCGTCTCAGCATAAATCAAGCAAGCTTGATATTCTGCATTCGACTTGCACCATTGGTCTCGCAAGCTCGGATTTTATATAATTCTTTTGTCTTTAAAATTCCAGTTGCTGTGTTATATCTAAAAGATTTATTATCTATTATCATAATTACTCAGTGAGGTCTCGCATATGGTCGAGGTGCTTTATAATGCGTGCTGGCACACCAGCCACCACGCTGTTGCTAGGAACGTCTTTCACCACCACGGCATTGGCTCCGATGAGCACATTGTCGCCCACTGTGATGCCGCCAATCACTTTAGCACCGCAGCACACCTCCACGTTGTCGCCTATTACGGGAGCCTTCAGATCATGGTCAAACCCTATAGTGACCTGCTGGTATATCTTGCAGTTTTTGCCAATCCTCTCGGCAGAGATGATTGTGGAAAAACCATGCTGTATTATCAAGCCTCCGCCAACGTCGTTGGTAGTAATCTCAAGGGTATTCTTCCCTCTCAACCACCAGCAAGACAACAGCTTTAAAAAACGGGCACGCTTGTAGAACAAAGTGCGGAACTCTGGCTTGGAGCCGAGAAGAAAGGAAAATCCCCACAGGTTGCAGCCTACATTTAGCCACTTTGCCCACTGTCGCAAGTCAGCGGTGACCAGCTGCCTCGTGTGCGGTGGCATCAGCAGCCAGTAGACTGTTGCCAATGGCAATGCCAGCAGGCCCTTGAGTTTATTTTTCAGAACTACCATAATTGTTTTTCTTTATAGGGGAAATAGTTGTCTGCGCCATTGTCAGAGATAATTACTGAATAGTCTCTGCATAAATCAATTATAATAGAACCTAATTCAGATAAATGTTGTTCACTTCTGTTCGGATACTGCTGCTCGTGTAGTTATGCAATGATGTCAGAATATTGCTGGTACAATTTTCAAAAACATTATTGGAAACACAAATTCGACTTGCACCATTGGTCTCGCAAGCTCGGAATTTATATAATTCTTTCGTCTTTAAAATTCCTGCGACAGCAGGCTTTGCGACCACGGAGTGGCAACTTTGCGAGAGTATCCCAGCATCGAATATGTGGAAACGTTTCAGCATGTTTTCTTCAAAATCTTATGTTTTTTTTGTTTTTAATAACGGTGTATTTGTCTGCGTCATTAGTATACGGTAAAATTGCCGTAGTAGGTGTATCCGTAGATGCTGTGGATAGTGATAGTGTAGTAGCCTGCGGGGAGGCTGTAGTAGGTTGTACTGGTGTAGCCCGGGTGTGACTCGCCGTTGACGAGTGTGCAGGGCATTCCAGTGGGATCGAGATACTCCAGGTCGATGGTCCCAGTGGAGCCAAAGTAGACATAGAGTTCATTCAGGTCGTCATCGTAGGTCACCGTGGGTGGATCTACGGAGATTTGGTCAAATCCATGATTGCCTCCACCAGTGTGAACTACAATTTCATTGGGTGTCGCAGTGACATTCAAGACTGTTGTCATTGAAACCAAAATGATTAAAAATAAAATCTTTTTCCTCATTGTTTTTTTTGGGGTAAATTAGTTAAGAATTTAATGTTATTCACTGTGTGCAAAATTATTACAAAAAAAAATACCAACAAAAAAATAATGGTTATCAATGGACTGCTTTAGCACTGATAATTAATATGTTATACTTTAACATAGTTATCAATGTATTTTGCGATAAAAAATGAAAGAATTATTGTTTATTGTTTCGTCAAGAAATGAGAGCAACTCTTCTGAGCAAGAAGAGTATCCAAGTAATGCATGAGGAATTAGATTACTGCATCGCGACACAACAAGTTTCCTTTTTCCTTATATCCCCTGCCAAATATCTTAAAGCAGGGAGTCACCATATACCAATATGATAAATCCAATAATCTTAATGGGTATATGTGATTCTTAGCTTCTTCCGAAATTTTCAATTATATTTAGCTTATATAATAGTCCAGCGATTATGCTGGATACTAATAATTCTATTTTGAAGAACGAATCAATTTCTCTTGCGTGACAAAAGCATCAAGTGCCATGTCCAGTTCCATTTTGTTCTTAATTCTTGTCTTTTTAGTTCTTACTGATTCTCTGGTCATTCCTGTGCAGAATGCAATGCCATCATTATCGTATCCAAGACTTATGAGACTTATTATTCTTAACTCATTCTCATTCAGCACTGGGTATTTTTGGGAAAAATAGCTTATCAGATTATTGAACTTGTCATCAGCAAGCATTTTAAGTAGTTTGCTCATGTCTTTATCATCTCCTAATTGCGAAGACTTTTCGTTTAGTAATTTAATGAAATCAGAGTATTTTATGCTTTTGCTTTGCTCAATGAGAGACTTTAAAGAATAGATGTGTCTTTCAAGGTATGACACAATAGCATTGTGTAACTCCTTGTTATCACCATCAATTGATGCCTTACCCTTATATTCATCAAGCAGTTTGTCTATTACCTCTTTATTTTGATTTAATTCAGACATCAAGGAATTTCTTTTTCTTACAGATAAAATCTCATGTGTCAAAAATAGAAGTAGCAACATCCCAGCAATAACAAGTACCCATATAATAATCCTTTTCTGTCTATACATTATATTTTCTTTGAGGTCTATATTATAAATCATCTGCTCATCCTCAGCCTTGAATATACTGTCTCGACATGATGACTTGGCAATAGCTTCGGAAATCTTATTCCCTTGGCTTTCTAGTTTGAAAGCAACCTCACTGTTACCTTCGGCTGCATGTATTCTACCTAGAGTAAAATAATACATCATACTGTCATGAGCCGACATTTTGCTTTTTTCAGTCTTGCTGATATAATATCTTGCAGAATCAGGCATTAGAAGAGCTGAATAAGCACTGGCGGCGTTGAAACAAACCGCATTGTTGACATTGCCATTATTTATACATTCAACAACTGCCTTCTTGGCACTAACAAAAGAAGAATCCAAAAAGAATGCTAAGGAAAGTTCATTCAGATAAAAATAATAACTATTTTTATCATTGATGTTTTTTGCGATATCTTTAGCTTTATTGAGACACTCTATCGCTTTCTTGTGATCATTTGCCCTATAAATATTACCCATATAACCAAGAACAATCATCGACATTCTTTTGTCTTG